>CAKSPP010000116.1 GCA_934481505.1 uncultured Eubacteriales bacterium | reverse complement strand
GTTGTAGATAACAACATACATCTCATCGCGACTCTGGATAATCGCTTTCTGATACGCGAAATACATTTCTTCGAAATCAGTCGACCGTTCGATATATTTGGCAGGAAAATGCTCGCTGTAAGACTCCTTGAAAGCGTTCATTTTAGTATAAGCCATTTCAACGGCGTCGGAGACTACTGCTTTTCTGACTTTGAAACTCATTTTTTCTCCTTTTCAAGCTCCGGCAGAGAAAGTGCCGCACCGAGAGCCGTCGCATATTCGGCGTATTTCGGGATTATAAAGTCAACGCCGTGAAGTTCTTTTATTTCGTCAAAATATTTCTGAGCGTCCGGAACAGCCGTGAGGTTTCCGCAGAGAACGACATTTTTGGTGTCGTCGATTCTGCACGCAAAAACAGCCATAATACCGATAGTCTGCAAAATCATATTTATAAGGCCTTTTGCGATATCGCCTTTCGCCGCATAGTCCGAGATCTTGCCGAAGTTTGCCGCTGTCGTCGAGTCGGGCATATCGGTAACGCAATTCTGAGAAATATCGCCGACGGTAAGGTCTACTTTCGAAAGGTCGCCTTCTGCCGCAAGTTTTGCTATCGAATCAAAATGTCTTACATGGATAAACTTTGAAGAAAGCCCAAGTAAGGTTCCTCCGCCGACGCCCGTGCCGCCGATACGTTCGATTTTATCCTTATTTGCTTTTATAAAGGACGTACCTGTTCCCATGCTTACAATAATTGCATTTTCAAGCCCGGAAAGATAAAGTCCTCCCTTGCCTATCGCGTCAAATTCGGAAACATGCCCGGTTTTTATACCGTAAATATCTTCGGTAATAAACGACGAGCCGACGCCTGTTATCATTATTCTGTTCACCGACGACAAATCAAGCCCGTTTTCGGTTATATATCTGCCGAAAGCCCCGTAAACCGAAGTTTTGGGGTCGTTTGCCTTGACCTGCATCGGAGGCATAATTTCGGAATCCCTGACCGCTATAATTTTAGTTGTCGAACCGCCGATATCTATTCCTATAACCGTCATAAAGATACCTCCTTTGTTATTCGAGTTCAGTATAAACTTCAATTGTTAAATTTTCTACACTTGAAACCCGATTTTACAATATAATCACACTTTATTCATTAAAAAGAAAAAGAAGACCTCGTCATGAGGTCTTCAACTTGCCGGTATCCGTATTAAATTACTTTCCGGATCTTACGACATAGACAGTTCCGGTTCTTCTTCCGAATCTGTTGCAGTCATAAGATGACGGAAGGAAAATATCAACGACATTTCCCTTTATGGCTCCGCCGGTATCCATAGCGTAAGCATATCCGTAAACAAAGCCGTTATCCATTACGATATAAAGCCTTGAAAACAGAGGGATTACCTTGGGATCCACCGCGACATATCCGACTCTGGTTTTTTGTCCGGTTGCCGTTCCTCCGCCGCCGTCGTCACCGGGACCGTATGCCGTAAATTTGACATTTTCGATCTTTTGGACGTACTCGGTGGGAGTTCCTCCGCCCGTATCGAGCAGGTTAGATGCGTCAACATAAACTTTTGCAGAAACAGGGTTTTTTACGATTTTTTCGCTTATTACGGATTTTTCAACGGCTTCGCCGTCAACAAATTTCGTTCTTGTAACGATTTCCTTTTTTCCGTTTGTGCCGGGGGTTTCCGTCCCGACTTTGTTTGCGAAAGTCGCATAAATAACTTTTACGGCTTCCGTTTTGTAAGCGACCGTTTCATAAGAAACGATATCTTCGTAATAAACTCTGTTTATGCTTACTACCATATCTTCGGTAAGTAATGCGTCCGTAGTACAAGATACGGAATCTTCTTCTGAAAGCACGATGCCCGTGCCGTTTATCAAATCCATTGCGGTCGCGTTGTCCGAATATTTGAAAGATTCGGTATAAAACTTTCCGTCAACATAAAGATGTGCGAGGAAAGTTTCATTCTGGCTGACCGAAATGTTTTCAATTTGCTCGTTTTTGATTGCCGGCAAATTATAAGGGTTGGGATCGGTCTCCTGTTCCTCGGTTTCATTTGCAAACAGAAGAACACTGCAAACGAAAAATGCAAGGAGGACGACTATGATCCCCGAAACAATTGAAATTTTGATTTTGAATTTTGACGAATCTGTATTTTTTGTGTTTTCGGTGAAAATTTCTTTTTTCATTAAATGACACCACCATATTTCTTCCCCCGAAAGGGAATTCGTTCGGAAAATAAAGGAAACCTTGGGTATATGCTGATTATTCTCCCTGTTTTTACGGATTATACATAAATATAAAAATCCGTTTTTCCGTTGCCGAAATCAAGAAAATCTGATGTAATGGCAAATGAGCCATTCTTACGATCACGATCTGATTAAAGCAAATATTCCGATAAACCCCGAATTCCCCTTTTTCAGGGGAATTCGGAATAAAACAGATATATTAAAATGTGTTTTGAAAGAGAAAAAATTATCTCTTCGAGAACTGAGGAGCACGACGTGCGGCTTTGAGTCCGTACTTCTTTCTTTCCTTCATTCTCGGGTCTCTGGTAAGGAATCCTGCCTTCTTGAGAACAGGTCTGTATTCAGCTTCGTTTACCTTGAGAAGAGCTCTTGCAAGTCCGTGACGGATTGCTCCAGCCTGACCGGAAACGCCGCCGCCGACAACGGTGCATTCGATATCGAATTTGCCGTTTACATCAACAGCGTTAAGGGGCTGACGAACGATAAGTTTAAGAGTATCAAGACCGAAATAATCGTCGATATCTCTGCCGTTTATCGTAATTTTACCTGTACCGTTGTAGAGTCTGACGCGAGCAACAGAATGTTTTTTTCTGCCTGTTCCGTAAAAATAGGGTTTCTTAGGTGTATACATTATATTGCTCCTCCTTAACCTTCATATACTTCGGGTTTCTGAGCCTGATGATTGTGCTCGGGACCCTTGAAAACTCTGAGTCTGGAAAAAGCGTTTCTGCCGAGAGAATTGTTGGGAAGCATGCCTTTGACAGCGAGTTCCATTGCAAATTCGGGGTTCTTATCCATAAGAATTCCGTATTTGACCTCTTTCAGACCGCCTACCCAGCCGGTATGATGTCTGTAATATTTCTGTTCGGCTTTTGCTCCGGTAAGGATAGCTTTTTCGGCGTTGATGATAATTACATGGTCGCCGCAATCCTGATGCGGAGTATAAGTAGCCTTGTGTTTGCCTCTGAGCAAGATAGCAGCTTTATCGGCAACTCTGCCCAACGGTTTGTTGGCAGCGTCGATAATATACCATTTACGCTCGATATTGCCGGGATTTGCCATAAATGTCGACATTTTTATTTCCTCCGATTAAAAGTTTATTTTCACAACGCGAATATTATAACACAAATTTTTCTTCATGTCAATATCAAAATCCGATTTTCTTCGAAAAACAATTCGAGTACTTCGATTTTCGCCGTTTTTCTTCGATTTTCTCGTTTTTATTATGTCCGAAATATAAAAAATTCAAATTTTGATTTTGCAAAAATTTAAGAATTTCAGTGTTTTTTGCGTAATTTCTCGGCAAGAGCCTTATCGGGAGTGACAACCGCGGTCTGATATCCCTCATAAACGACCATTCCCGGTTTTGCTCCGTTCGGTTTTTTAACCGAACCGACTTCAATATAATCGACTTCGACTTTTCCGCCGTTTTCGGCAATGCTTGAAAAAGTCGCCGCAATTATCGCCGCTTCGTTAAGCGAAATATTCGTATATTCCCTGCCAGAACACAAAAGCACCGTATGGCTTCCGGGATAATTCTTAACATGGAACCAAATATCGTGTTTGTCCGCAAATTTCGTTGTAAGCCAGTCGTTTTGAGTGTTGTTTTTACCGACAAGAACAGGGATTCCTTCACTTGTTTCGAATTCCGCGGGATTAAACGCAGACTTCTGCTTTTTTATGTTTTTACCGTTTGTCGGCTTGCGGATATATCCCTCTTTTATGAGTTCTTCTTTTACTTCGCGGAGATCCGAAACATTTTCCGCCGTAATAAGCGATGTTTTAACGCTTTCGAGATATTCAAGCTCGTTTTCAGCCGCCGGAATTTCACGGGAAAGCATATCTTCAGCGGTTTTCAGCTTTTTATAAAGCTTATAGTATCGCTGAGCATTTCTCGTTGCGGAAAGCGACGGGTCGAGAGGAACGGTAATCTCGTGCATATCTTCCGAATAATAATCGGGAAGTCTCGCAGAAGACGCTTTCGGCGGAACAGTTGCGATATTAGAGAAAAGCACATCGCCGTAAAGCTTGTATTCATCGGCTTTCCGACAGTTTTCAAGCTCCGATTTCCGTGCTGAAATTTTTCTTGCGACACGGCTTATTAAGGTGTTTACCGCACGCATAAGATCCGAAGAATGGCGTCTTATATGCTCCGATTTCATCTTCTCGGCAAAAAAAGCCTCAACAGTTTCGGACGGCGACCCGTATTCTGTTACCTCGGCGATATTGCCGTACTGCGATATCGGAAAACAGTAAAAATCGACAGGTTTTTCGGCGGTAACCGTAACGCATTTATAGTTCCCGTCCTTTATATTTTCGGAAAGCGTCGTGAGAAAAGACTGCAATTTTTCTTTTTCTCCGTCCGAAAAATCGCAAAGCCGTTTATCGGTCGTTTTCGTCGCATAATATATTGCTTCCCTTGAAATCAGAGAAGAAAAGCCCGTAAAATAAAAATTCAGGACTTTATCCGCTCTTTCTTCCGAAGAAAAATCAGGCAAAAACAGCGGATCTGTTCTGATATCTTTTCTTTCCTGTGCCTGCGGAAGTTCATATTCAAGCT
>CAKSPP010000115.1 GCA_934481505.1 uncultured Eubacteriales bacterium | reverse complement strand
TTATATCTTTGAGAACCTGGTTTTCGCCGAAAGTTTTTTCAAGATGAGATATTTCGAGAATTGTTTCCGCCATCACGCATTCTCCTTCCGTATATGTATTTCCGCTTCGGGGTCGCTCTGCGAACCGCAGATTGTATAAGAATCGGAGCCGTTAAGCTTCTTTTCGATAACCTTTAAGATTCTCGTTACGGCAAAGGTAAGAACGAAGTAGCAGAAGCATGCGACAAGGAACGTTTCGAAAATAGCCCATGTCATCTTCGAGACTTTCGCGGTGAAGAAATAAAGCTCGGTAACGCCGATAACGTTAAGAACGGAGGTATCTTTGATATTGATAACAAACTCATTGCTTATCGACGGAAGAATGTTTCTCATGACCTGCGGAACAACGACATGGAACATTGCCTGCCAATGAGTCATACCGACGGAATAAGCACCTTCAAACTGTCCTTTGTCTATCGAAATTATACCGCCGCGGACGATTTCCGCCATATACGCACCGGTATTTATCGCAACGATAAAAATACCAGCGGGGATAATCGGCAAAGTCGCCCCGTCGTTCATAAATGCGTAGCCCCAATAGATAACCATTGCCTGAACCATCATCGGGGTGCCTCTGAAAACTTCGACATAAACGCTTATTATGAAGTTTACGACGCTCATTATGCCGCGGACAACGGCGTGTTTCGACTTCGGTATCGTCCTTATTATTCCTATTATAAGACCTATGACAAGACCGAGACTCGTGCTGACCATTGCAATAAGCATCGTAACTCCGATACCTTGCAGAAAATACTGCCAGTTTTCCGAAACGATCTTTGCAACTTCGTTAAAAAATTCCATAACTTAAATCCTTTTAATTTTTATCAGTCTTCCTGAGGAGCGAGAGAAACCATTTTCTGCATAAGTTCGGTTCTCTGTTCTGTGGTAAAGGTTGCGAGGTAAGAATTGATTTTTGCGGTGAGTTCGGAGCCTTTCTTTACGCCGACTGCAATGCTGGTGTCTTCAACGGGAACGGTAAATCCGGTCTGGTTGTTGATGAAGGGAATGTAGGTGTAGTCGGAAGTATCGGTGCAGTAAGCCATAGCGGTCGGTTCTTCCGCAACGTAACCGTCAATGGTCTTTGCGGAAAGAGCAAGAAGCATTGTTGTAAAGTCGGAAAGTTCCTGAATGTTTGCTTTGGTCTGTTCTTCAAGAGCTACAAGGTGAGAAGTTCCGGACTGAGCGGCGATTTTCTTGCCGTCGAGGTCCGCAAGAGTTGTCGCGGAGGTAAGAGAACCGTCTTTTCTGGTGATTACAACAAGGTTGGAATTCCAGTAAATATCGGTAAAGTCAACCTTTTCTTTTCTTTCGGCTGTCGGGCTCATACCTGCGATAATGAGGTCGAGGGTTCCTGCCTGAACCGCCGGAACGAGGCTATCCCATTCGTAAGCGTAAATTTCAAGTTCCATACCGAGATTGTCGGCGATGTTTTTAGCGACCTGAACGTCGTAGCCGTTTGCGTACATATCTGCGACATTGCTTATCTTTACGGCACCGTCGGCATCGGTCGTCTGAGACCAGTTGTAGGGAGCGTAGTTACATTCCATACCGACTTTGAGAACGGTCTTTGTTTCGCCGTCGTTTTTGGTTTCGGTTCCCGTTCCGCCGTTTGTGTTGCCGCAGGCGACAAGAGACATCGCCATAACGAGGATAAGGGTGATTGCGAGGATTCTTCTGAGTGTTCTGTTCATTTCTTTCTATCTCCTTTTTTGTTTATATAAAACGGAACGGTCGAAGCAAAGTGCTCCGACCGTTTGAATATCAATATGTAAAATAAAGATTTCGTTCAATCGACAGCAGCACTCCGCAAGAAACTTGCGACAGTCACGCAGATGTTATCTTCGTGCCCAACGATCTCTTCCTCAAATAAGAGAAGGTTTCGGCAGCTGCACCTTTCGAAAAGCTTCGGTGACGTTTGAGCGTCTCCGCTTTTTTACTCTTTGCGAGCCGCGCCTCTATCTGTTCAATGATTCGACGTATTCTGTTTTATGCCATTGATTATAGCACAAAAAAATTACTTGTCAAGAGTTTTTTTGTGACATTTCGGTGAAATCGCAATCCGAGAAATAAGAACGGTATTCTATCGCCTGTTTTCTGTCGGGAAAAAGTTTTGAATACAGATCTATAAAATAGTCGTCGGTCATACTTGCGATATAGTCTACAACTATCTTATGAGGTTCGCCGTTTCGGTAATCGCATTTTTCGCCGTCGTAATAACGGGTATTGTTTTCAACGAACTTTATATGATGTTTGAAGATTACGGAGTTTTCGTCGCCCGAAAGAAGCATATCGAGAAGTTTATAGTAAACATCTCTGAACATCGGGGCTATAATCTGGTCGTAAGCCTCGTTGACATCTCTCTTTCTGTATATCTTCTCGTAATTTTCTTTTTTCGCGATTTTTAAGTCCTCATAAACCGTCGGGCTCATGGAAATATAGTTTTTGCCGTAGCTGTTTTCAACTATATTTATTATCAGGTTGTTTATTATCGCCGAGTTCTCCGTTCCGATTTCTTCGGTCGTGAAAACCGTATTTTCGTCGATGATCTTCGCGATTCTCGCGTCCTGACGGTCTTTTCCGAGATACGCTATGATATCGCAGATACGGACGACGCACCCCTCCAAAGTCGACGGAACAAGTCCTCTTACGGCAGGGTCGCCGAGTTTATCGCAGCTTTCGACGTCGTTATCGAGAATATCAAAGGAAATCTTTCCTCTCGGCTCATATTTCTGACATTCGAATTCCCCGTTATGGCAGAGAATTCCGTCAAGGGTCTGCAAGGTTATATTCCTTTTATAAATAGTGTCGAGAACCCTTACGCTGTGGACGTTATGGTTGAAATACTCCCCTATTTCGTCATTTATTATCTTGCTTAAAAATCTTTCGCCGGCGTGGCCGAAGGGAGGGTGCCCGATATCGTGTCCGAGGGAAATCGCCTCGATAAGGTCGAGATTAAGCCCAAGAAGCGAACCGATATTCCGTGCAATACGGGAAACAAGCTGAACATGCAGAGCTCGCCGCGTTATATCGTCGTTATGATAGAACGAAAAGACCTGCGTTTTATCCGCGTACCTGTTATATAAGGGAAAATAAAGAATTTTTTCGGTATCGCGGCAAAAAGTCGGACGCAAAAGAGTCGCCTTGTCTCTTGACATATCCCGTCTTTCTGCGTTCTCATCCTTAAATTTATAAGGATTTTCAACGCCGCGGCGTCTGTCTTCCTTTATCCGTTCTTCAATTTCTTTATTGAGTTTTCCGTAGCTTAAAGTCATATTCTCCCTCCCCGACGGCTGCCGCCGGTTATTTATCGTCCTTTTTCCGTGACGACACTCTTCCGTAAAGCTCCGTTACGCTGCTCCAACCGCCTTGGGCGACAAGAGACACAACAAAGCCTCCGAAAAAAGAGCCAAGTATATAATAGAATGTTATTTCTTTTCCCATATAAAGGCTGTAACCGATATAAGAAGCAACCGAAAAGGCTACCGACAGCACCAGAACCTGAAACTGCGTCGGGATTTTTTTAAGAAAAGGAATGCCTTTCGTCGCTTCCGTAACAACGGAAACCGCAAATGCAAGCAATGAAACTATAAGTCCGCAATTCGCCGCTATATCAGGAATATTCATATCAACCGCACCGTCTTTCCGTGTCCGAAGACACATTACATACTATGCGGCAGACGCAAAATCAATTACCGTCTTCTATTATAACATGAAGTTTCGGGTTAAGTTTTTCGACGTCTTCGAAGATCGAGCGGTAAATTTCGGCGTATTCTCCGAGATTTTTCTCCATTTCAGAATAATTGACGATTTTAACGGTTGTTTCTTCGTTTATGTTCAGGAGTTCGTCAAAAAGAGAGTCCATATTGTTTTTGTATCTCTCCGAAAAATTGAGTTCTTCCCTGAACATCGTGTGGGTTGCTTTCATCGTTTTCATAAAGCTTCCGTCAAGCACTGCGTCTTTCATCGGCGTTCTCCTTTACTGCAATCCTATAATATCCCAATGGGAAATAATGGCTTCGAGTCTTTCGTTCTGCGAACCTGTTTTGGTAAGAAAAACCATTTTGACTTTTTCGTTTTTGTTTATTCCGTCCTCGAAAATATCGATAATTTCCGAAAGCCGCGTTCCGACCGACTTAAAAACGAACCGTTCCCCGTGGTTTCTGTCTATACGGATAAGCTCGTAGATATCCGAAAATTTCGTATTCCCGTCTATCCTGTCTTCATAGTTGCGGAGAAAGAATTCAAAAGCGGTGTGTTCCGAAAAAACGCCGCGGACTTTTCCGTCGGAAAGGATCGGGACATGCGTATATCCGAACTTTCGCATAAGCCGCATGGTATCTCTGACATTTCCGTTCATTCTGCCGGAAAATACATCCTCCGCGGAAATCGCATAATCTATGCCAAGTGCCGGATTTTTTACCCTATCTGTCACGGCGTCGATAAAAGACAACAGAGCGTCGTCGGGGAGAATTGCGTTTTTTCCGTTTATTTTGACATTATGTTGAAGCAGGTTTCTGACTTCACGGCAGCATTTTATCCCGGAAGACAAATCTTTGAAGTCCCGCTGTCTTTCGAGAAAAGAGACGGGAGACCCTTCAAATTCGCCCTCATATGTCACCCCGACGGCGGCTTCGAGTGCCTTATATTTTTCTATAAAAATCTCCGTTTTGTCCATTCGGATTTCCTCTCGTACATTTATATATTTATTTTACCATATTTTGCCGAATTTAGCAAGTATTTTCACCATAAAACGGTGATAAGTCCTAAAAATTGAACT
>CAKSPP010000114.1 GCA_934481505.1 uncultured Eubacteriales bacterium | reverse complement strand
AATATATCGCGTTCCAGGAAGAAATAATCATAAGAAGAACCCGTTACGACCTTAAAAAGGCAATGGAACGGTCTCACCTTTTGGAAGGTCTTCTTATCGCACAGGCGAATATCGACGAAGTTATAAAGATAATCAGAAATTCCTACGACGACGCCAAAGAAAACCTTATGGCACGCTTTTCTCTTTCCGAAATTCAGGCGTCCGCAATTCTCGAAATGAGACTTAAAGCGTTGCAGGGACTCGAAGAAGAAAAACTCCGTGCCGAATATGACGCTTTGCAGGAAAGAATCAAATATTACAACGAACTTCTTTCTTCCGAAAGTATGCTCCGCGGCGTTCTCCGCGACGAACTTACCGAAATAAAGAAAAAGTTCGGCAGCGACAGACTTACCGAGATTCAGGATGTCGAAGACGAAATTGATATCGAAGACCTTATCGAGGAAAAGACCTGCGTTTATACCGTAACTCATTTCGGATATGTAAAGAGAATTCCCGAAGACGCCTATAAAGTTCAGAACCGCGGCGGCAAGGGCATTTCCGCAATGAAGACCCGCGAAGAAGATTTCGCCGAACAGGTAATTATCGGGTCGACCCACGATATGTTCCTTTTCTTCACTTCCAAAGGAAGAGTTCATAAGATAAAGGGTTATGAAATTCCCGAAAGCTCGCGTTCGGCAAGAGGAATGAACCTTGTAAACCTTTTGCAGCTTGCCGAGGGCGAAAAAGTCACAGCCGTAATTCCTCTTAAAGATTTCGAAGGGGGTCTTTACCTCAATATGGTAACTCTCCGCGGAATTTCGAAGAGAACCGAGCTTTCCGCTTTCAAAAACATAAGAAAATCGGGACTTAACGCCGTTGATCTCGACGAGGGCGACGAGCTTATCGCCGTAAGACTTACCGACGGCAATCAGACAATGATGGTCGCCACCCATAACGGTATGGTTATCCGCTATAAGGAAACCGATGTAAGAAGCATGGGCAGAAACGCCCGCGGCGTTCGTGTTATAAGACTTTCCGAGGACGATTTCGTTATCGGAATGATACCGATGACCGACGACAAAACCGTTCTTACCGTCACCGATGGCGGCTACGGAAAACGCACTCCCGTTTCCGACTACAATGTTCAGAAACGCGGCGGAAAGGGCGTCCGCGGACATAAGATTTCCGAAAAAACAGGAAAACTCTGTTCGCTCCGTATTGTTTCGGAGGATGAAGACCTTATCGTCATTTCGTCCGACGGAATTATTATCCGCGTCCGCATAGGCAGCGTTCCCGTTTACGGAAGAACCTCCGGCGGCGTAAGAATTATGAGATTCAAGGAAAACGGTGCGTTTGTCGTAAACACCGCGACCTTGCTTTCAAGCCCCGACGAAGAAGTCGAAGAACTTGAAATTTCCGAAGAGGACAAAGCGGCGGCGGAAGCTGAGGCGAAAGAAGCCGTAAACGAACCAGAAGCGGAAGAAGAAACTGAATCCGATGCAGAATAATATATAAACCAACAAAAAAAGGAATGACAAAAGATGAAAAACACCGACAAAACAATGGAAAAAATCGTTTCTTTCTGTAAAAACAGAGGATTTGTCTATCAGGGCTCCGAAATTTACGGCGGTCTTTCGAACACCTGGGACTACGGTCCCCTCGGCGTTGAATATAAAAACAACGTCAAAAAAGCTTGGTGGAAAAAGTTCGTTCAGGAAAGCCCCTACAATGTAGGTCTCGACTGTGCTATCCGTATGAACCCGCAGGTCTGGGTCGCTTCCGGCCATGTCGGCGGATTTTCCGACCCCCTTATGGACTGCAAAGCTTGCAAGACAAGACACAGAGCCGATAAACTTATCGAAGACACAGGCGTTATGTGTGCGGGCTGGACAAACGAGCAGATGAGCGACTATATCAAAGAACATCATATCACCTGCCCCGACTGCGGAGCGTCCGACTTTACCGACATAAGAAAATTCAACCTTATGTTCAAGACTTTCCAGGGTGTTACCGAAGACGCAAAGAACGAAATTTATCTCCGTCCCGAAACCGCACAGGGAATTTTCGTAAACTTCAAGAATGTTCAGAGAACAACGAGAAGAAAAATCCCGTTCGGCATCGGTCAGATCGGTAAATCTTTCAGAAACGAGATAACTCCGGGCAACTTCACTTTCAGAACAAGAGAATTCGAACAGATGGAACTTGAATTTTTCTGCAAACCCGGAACAGACCTCGAATGGTTCAAATTCTGGAAGGAATACTGCAAAAACTTCCTTCTTTCTCTCGGTATGAGCGAAGAAAACATGAGACTCCGCGACCACGAAAAGGAAGAACTTTCCCACTACTCAAACGCAACAACCGATATCGAATTTATGTTCCCGTTCGGCTGGGGCGAACTTTGGGGAATTGCGGACAGAACCGACTTCGACCTCACCCAGCATATAAAGACTTCGGGTCAGAACCTCGAATATTTCGACCAGGAAAACAACGAAAAATATGTTCCTTATGTTATCGAGCCTTCTCTGGGTGCGGACAGAGTCGCTCTTGCGTTCCTCATTGACGCATACGACGAAGAAAACCTCGCAAAAGAGGGCGAAAAAGAAGACATCAGAACAGTTCTTCACCTCCACCCGGCTCTTGCTCCCGTTAAAGCTGCAATTCTTCCGCTCTCGAAAAAACTTGCCGACGGTGCGGGTAAAGTCTTTGCCGAACTTTCCAAACATTTCTACTGCGAATATGACGACGCAGGCTCTATCGGTAAGAGATACCGCAGACAGGATGAAATCGGAACTCCGTTCTGCATTTGCTACGACTTTGATTCAGAAAACGACGGCTGCGTAACGATAAGAGACAGAGACACCATGGAACAGGTTCGTTTGCCGATAGCAGATCTTAAAGATTACATCGAAGACAGACTTGAATTCTGAGGAAGGTTTTTTTAAGTGATAATTTTAGACGAATACAAGGTAAAAATCGCAAATCTTAAAAAAGATATCGAAGAGCTCGGAAGAGCTCTCGGTATCTCTTCTCTTCGCGACCGCGTTGCCGAAATCGAAAAGATAACGGCGGAACCGGGTTTCTGGGACGACATGGAAAACAGTCAGAAAATTCTTGTCGAGCAAAAACAGATAAAGGACAAGATAGAAAAATACGAAAAGCTGATTTCCGACGCGGACGACGCAGCAACCATGGTCGAAATGGCAATGGAAGAAAACGACGACAGCTTTGACGAAGAAATTGTCGAGGCGGTAAGAAAAATCGAAGCGGAAATAGAAAAACAGAGACTTGACACCCTGCTTGACGGAGAATACGACAAAAACAACGCGATTCTCACTTTCCATGCGGGTGCGGGCGGCACCGAAGCACAGGATTGGGCTTTGATGCTTTACAGAATGTATGTCCGCTTTGCCGAGAAAAACGATTTCAAAGTAAAAGTTATGGATATTCTCGACGGAGACGAAGCCGGCATTAAGAGTGCGACAATTCTTATAGAGGGGCTCAACGCTTACGGTTATCTGAAAAGCGAATCGGGCGTTCACCGCCTTGTCCGCGTTTCTCCTTTTGACGCGTCGGGAAGAAGACACACTTCCTTTGCATCGGTTGAGGTTATGCCGGAAATTTCCGACGATGTTTCAATCGAAATAAGAGACGAAGATATCAAGGTCGAAGCTCACCGTGCGTCGGGTGCGGGCGGACAGCACATCAACAAGACCGACTCCGCGATAAGAATAACGCATATCCCGACAGGCATTGTCGTCGGCTGTCAGAACGAAAGAAGCCAGAAGCAGAACCGTGAAATGGCGATGAAAATGCTTAAATCGAAGCTCCTTGAAATCAAAGAAAGAGAACATCTCGAAAAAATCGACGATATCAAGGGAGATCAGAAAGAAATCGCGTTCGGTTCGCAGATACGCTCCTATGTCTTTATGCCCTACACCATGGTAAACGACCACCGCACGGGCTGTAAAGTCGGAAATGTCAATGCCGTTCTCGACGGAGACCTCGGAGAATTTATCAACGAATATCTCAAATATATAAAGGGCGTAAAATGAACCTTACAAGCATGAAGGAAGTCCGCCCGATAATGGAAAGGCACGGCTTTTCCTTTTCGAAAGGACTCGGGCAGAATTTTCTTATAAACGCCGCAATTCCCGAAAAAATCGCCGAGATTTCGCCTTGTTCAAAGGAAAGTCTGGCTATCGAGATAGGAACGGGCGTCGGCTGCCTTACAAAGGAGCTTGCTCTCCGCTGCAAAAAGGTTGTTGCCGTCGAAATTGACAGCCGCCTTTTGCCGGTGCTTGCCGAAACGCTCGCGGAATTCGGCAATATCGAAATTATAAACGACGATATCTTGAAAACCGACTTAAAAAAGGTTATCGGCGACGAAAAAGAAGTTTTTATCTGCGGCAATCTTCCTTATTATATAACGACCCCGATAATAATGAAGCTGCTCGAAGACAGGCTTCCCGTAAAAAGTATAACCGTAATGGTTCAGAAAGAAGTCGCCGACCGCTTTGCGGCAAAGCCCGGAACGAAAAATTACGGAGCGATAACCGCGGCAATTTCCTATTACGCGAAAATCACCGATTCTTTCCCCGTTTCAAGAGGAAATTTCTTCCCCGCACCGAATGTCG
Organism: uncultured Eubacteriales bacterium; assembly: GCA_934481505.1. GTDB lineage: Bacteria > Bacillota > Clostridia > Oscillospirales > UBA644 > Geddesella. Next base: position 205 of record CAKSPP010000114.1, on the reverse strand, counting down.
ATTCGGCGGTAATCCGCCTTGACTTAATTCCTCCGCCCGTAACGCCGAAAGACGAAAAAATATTTTTCAGAGTTTTGCGTGCGGCGTTCGCAATGAGAAGAAAGACGCTTGTGAACAACCTGCAAAGCGAATTTCATATTCCGAAAGACAGGCTTGCCGAAATTATTTCATCTTGCGGAATAACGCCAACCGTCAGGGGTGAAGC
>CAKSPP010000113.1 GCA_934481505.1 uncultured Eubacteriales bacterium | reverse complement strand
TTGATAGAATCGTCTGCACCGCTGTCATAGTCTGCACTCGGTCCGTAGTTGTTGACATAAAGAGTGTCGTCAACTTTGGTCATGTACTGCTGAACTATGTTCCTCGGAGATTTCTTTGCTCCGCCGAGTTCAAGATAGACCGCACCGCTTTCCTGTTTCGGGAATGCTGCGATAAGAGCCTTGAAGGTATCGGTTCCGAAGACTTTTGCGGAGTCATATCCGCCGTAGGACCAAGTATCCCAAACGCTTATCATATCGTCGAAAGTAGCTTTGGAAGCGTTTGCCTCGTAAGCTGCGAGTTTCTCTGTAAGGAGAGTTCTGATATCTTTACCGGAGGTGACGATATCGGTAGCGTTGTCAAGGTAAGCGATTATTGCCTTCATAGCGGCAACTGCTTCTGCCTTGATGGTTACTTCGTAATCTTCTTTAACAACTACGGTTGCTTTATAAGCGTCGTAGTATTCTTTAAGATCGTTGTTGAGGTTGTTGAATGCGTTGCTGTAAGAAACAGAGTCGTCGGTGAAGCTGTCAGCCTGGCCTGCGGGTCTGTACTGAACAAAACCTGCGTTCGGGTAGCTTACATAGCCGTACTGGTCTTTTCCTGCAAGTTCGCCTTCTACATATTCGATAGCGAACTGGAGTTCTTCAAGAGCTGTAGCGTCGCCCGAAGTATCGGTTGCAAGAGTCTTTGCCGCTGCGAGATTGTCATAAACGGTCTGAGCGGTAAGAAGCATACAGTTGTTGTTCATGAAGTCGATAAGGGTATCGAGATAGGGCTTTGTTGCGGAAGCGACGGTTGCGGAGTTCATGCCGACTACCATTTTGTCGATTTCCGAAGCAAAGTTTGCAGGAGCCTTATTTACAACATAAAGTGCGGAGTCAACTGCGAGCATATGCTCTTTAAGCTGAGCGGGAGTTCTCTTTGCAGCACCTGCTTCAATATAAACGGAGCCGTCAGCCTGTTTCGGGAAGGAAGCGATAAGATTGAGGAAGTAATCGGTGAAGAATACTTTGGTAGCGTCGTGGCCGCCGTAGGTCCAATCGTCCCAAGCCGAGGTAAGAGCCGAGAGAGTGTCGGCAGAAGGCGAAGCTTCATAAGCCGCAAGTTTCTCGGTAAGAAGAGTTTTGATGTCTTTGCCGGTAGAGCCGACAGCATCGGTGGTGTTGTCAAGATAAGCGATGATAGCGTTCATGGAAGCTACGACATTATCTTTGATAACTACTTCGTAAGGATCGTCGCTGCCGGAAGAAGCAACGAGTTTGTCAAGAGTTGCCGCTGCAACGTCAGCTTCGAGGGTTTCGGGAGCTGCGTTAGCTGCGATATCGTTGCCGAGTTTGGTTATTGCCGCGGAAACTTCTGCAACGGAAGCTGCGGTGTAGAGAGCGGTGTTGATAGCTTTGAAATCAGCAGAAACTTTTTCATAAGCTGCAACTGCATTATTATAGGTAGCGACGAGAGTTGTTTCAGCGTCGGAAACTATAACGAATTTAGCGGAAGAAGCTGCGTTGGAAACGGTAAGAGAAGAAGCTTTGCCCATCTCTTCGAGTCCGTTTTCGCCCCAGACCTGATAATATTTCTCGGAGGAGAAATTGAGGACGTTGGAGGACGATGCGGAAGTGCTTGCGTTTACAACATAGAAACCTTCGTCAGCGGAATCAGCCTTGGTGAAGAGACCGATGTAAGCATGGCTTCCTGTAGCGGAAGTAAGAGCTGCGGTAGAGGTCTTGTTGTATTTTGCAACGTCGCCTTTGTTTGCTCCGTTATAAGTAGCGGCACTCTTACCCTGTTCAAGAGAAGTCTTAACATCTGTACCGTTGACTTCGATAACGCCGTCGTTATTTTCGAAGGTAAGGTAAACGCCCTGCATACCGTTTATTTTAGCGTTTACATTCTTTACTTTATCATAGGAAGCGGTTGTTGTTCCGTCGGTATTGAACATAGCATCCGACCACTCGCCGTTGGAGTTGTTGTATGCGGGCCAGCCGAGGAAGTAGCAAATGCCTTTTACGCCGAGCATAAGACGGAGATGTGTTGCTTCAAGAAGCTGAGCTTCGGAAGGAGCATAAAGTCCGCCGCCGTTCTGGGTAGCTACGTTTACGAACTGATAGTTGGGAAGACCGAGCTTCTGAGCATAGTTCATAAAGTAGAAAGCATTTACAAAGTAGGGAGCGATATAAAGAGAGGAAGCGGAGCCCTGAGACATATAATAGTCGAACATGAGCCAGCTTACGTTTATCTTGGTGTTCTGTGTTCCGGTGTATCCCGAGAAAACTTCGTTTGCGTTAAGCAGATAGTTGTCAAGATACTTGTTGTATTTGCTGAGGTAGTTATAAGTAGCGTTTCCGGAGGAATCGGTTATCGCGGTTATCGGATAGAAGTTGATACCTGCGGGAGTGGTGATTCCGTATTCCTTGAGTTTTGCTTCAAGCTGAGAATAGTGACCGTAAAGTTTGGTCGAGCTTGCAGCGGAGATCGCGGGTTCGTCGCAGATATAAAGTTTCGCAAGAGCGTCTTTATTTATCTTATCCTTGTTTTCAGCCCAGACTTTCTCATAGTAAGCCTGTCTTTCGGCTGTGGTAAGAACATCGTGTTCTATACCTGCGTCGTCAAGGTATGTAGCCTTCCATTGTTCTTCGGTAAGACCCTCGACATATTTCCAGGGAGATACCCAGTAATCAAGACCGAGGTATGCGGTGATAAGGTATTTATACCACATATCCGAGAAGGTAGCAACGCTCGTCGTGGAACCGTTGTCAAGGCACATATTGAACCAAACGTCAAGTCCGACTTCGGCTGCCTTTCTTACGGTGAGGTCGAGCTGTCTGGGTTCGTAAATTTCGTTACCGGTGACAGCGAAGTTGAGGCCTGCGTCAACATATTTCTGAAGAAGAGCCTTGTAAGCTGCTTCATTGTAAATATTGTTGCCGTCGGCGTCTTTCTGATATACGGGTTTACCGTCGGAGCCGGTTTCGCCCGTGGGATAAAGGAACGCACTGCCCTGGGGAGTCCAGTAAGCACCGAGTTCCAAATTGCCCTTTTCCGTATTGGCTTCGACATACTTCAAAACGGCGTCCGAATAATCGGTGGTTGCAGCCCCTACTGCGAGGGGGAAGCATCCGAACGTAAATGAAGCAATCAAGCAAACGGTAAGAACGATTGACAAGATTTTTTTCATAGAGAGCCTCCTGTTATATTTTTTCCGGTTAGGATACAGTATAATTATATCAAAGGCAGATAAAGATGTCAATATCTATCCTTATTTTGTTTACATTTCAAGCGTTAAAAGTCGGCAAAATCCGACTTTTCGAAAGAACAAGTCCCTGTTTTGGTAGTTTATCAAACGCCATATATTTCCGTACATGGGAAACGGATAAAATATATGTAAAATTTAAGTAAAATCTGACGGAAAATGTTGACAAAAGCCCTCGGCGGTGATATACTTACAAAAAAAACAGGAGACTCGACGATGAGAATCAATTCGCTAATTCTCAATATTAAAAAGCACGTTTGCATTATTATGCCGAACGAGCTTACATCGTCGTATCCGAATTTATTTTCCGTCTGAGTCGGGTATTATTCAGATTACAACATACGGTGTAAGCAAAGAAGGCTTACACCGTTATTTTTTTATATGGAAAGAAAAAGAAGTAAAAAGCACTTGCATTATGCAAGTGCTTTTTACTGTAAACGATTGTTTACTTTGTACTGCAATATATAGAGCTAAGCAGCCGTATCCCGCCGGCTGTCCTGAAAATACTTTCGCGGGCGTTTTCTATCGCAGTTTTCGAATAGGAACTTTCGGATGCGTTGACAAGGAAATCCGCTTCAAGAAGAATTCTGTGGTCAATACCGTCGACAGGCGAATAGGTATGATGATGGGAAACGAGCCAGACTATGCGTTCGATATCGGCGGTATCATCGGGAATTTCAGCAAAGAATTCTCTGACAAGAGCAGCACTTTCCTTTTCCTGATTTTTACCGTTTGTGTTTCCGTATTTTTCTCTGCACAAAGGACAGGAAATATCGTGAACAACCGCGGCAAGTTCAAGCGTTTTAAGAGTTGTGCCGTCAAGCCCCTCTTCTTCCCCGATTGTTTTCGCATACGCCCAGACTTTAAGGAAATGGTCAATATCGTGGATATTCCCTTTATAAAATTCAATCATTTTTTCAACAGCCAAAGCAACAGTCACAATTTAACCTCATAAAGCGGTTCCTTTTTTGGGGAGAAAAAGCCCGCTCATATCACATTTTTCCAATTTAAGCAATTTAATTTTCTTATCAATCCCGCCGGCATAGCCCGTAAGACTTCCGTTTGTTCCGACAACACGGTGGCACGGAATAATTATCGAGATTTCGTTGTGTCCGACCGCTCCTCCTACCGCCTGTGCAGACATTTTTCCGTTCGGCTGCAATTTTCGGGCAAGTTCGCCGTAAGTCACGGTTTTGCCGTAAGGAATTTCGGTCAAAAGCTTCCATACCGCTTTCTGGAAATCCGAGCCTTTCGGGTTAAGGGGCGGAGTAAAATCGGGTTCTTTGCCGGAAAAATAAATATCGAGCCACTTTTTTGTTTCAAGAAGAACGGGCGTTTCCTTTTCCTCGCAATTTTCGGGAAGAGTACGGGCAAAATATTTCTGACCGTCAAACCATAGACCCGTAAGCCCATTGTCATCCGCGGCAATAAGGATTCCGCAGAGCGGCGACATATAATGAATGGTATTCATATATTTTCTCCGAAAATCAACAATTTTTTTAGTGAAGAGTATAAAATGAAGAGTGAAAAAGTAAAAATCGGCAGGTATCATAGATACTTGCCGATTTTTGGTGCACCATCAGGGATTCGAACCCGGGACCCACTGATTAAGAGTCAGTTGCTCTACCAACTGAGCTAATGG
>CAKSPP010000112.1 GCA_934481505.1 uncultured Eubacteriales bacterium | reverse complement strand
CTGATATCCCGTTCGAAAAAATAACTTCCCTGCTCGACGAAAGCTATTCGGAGGTTGTTAAAAAATAATAAAAAGTGCCTGCATACTTTTGGGGTATGCAGGCATATTTTTATTCAAGTTCGAAAGCTCCGGTGTATAGGCGGTAATAGGTGCCTTTTTCTTCGATGAGCTTTTTATGGTCGCCGCGTTCGATTATCCGTCCGTGGTCGAGAACCATTATGACATCGGAATTCTTGACGGTCGAAAGTCTGTGGGCGATGACAAAAACGGTTCTGCCCTCCATGAGTTTATCCATTCCGCGTTGGACGATAGCTTCGGTTCGGGTATCTATCGAGCTTGTCGCCTCGTCGAGAATCATTACCGGGGGATCGGCGACCGCCGCACGGGCGATAGCGATAAGCTGACGCTGACCCTGCGAAAGATTCGAGCCGTTATTCGAAAGCTCGGTTGCGTAACCGTCGGGGAGACGCGTTATAAAGTCGTCCGCTCCCGCGAGTTTTGCCGCCGCGATACATTCTTCGTCGGTCGCGTCAAGTCTTCCGTAACGGATATTATCCATAACGCTGCCGGTAAAGAGGTTCGTTTCCTGCAAGACTATTCCGAGGGAACGGCGGAGGTCGGATTTTCTTATCTTATTGATGTTTATGCCGTCGTAGCGGATTTTTCCGTCGGCGATGTCGTAAAAGCGGTTTATTAGGTTTGTTATCGTGGTTTTGCCCGCACCTGTCGCTCCGACAAACGCGACTTTCTGACCGGGTTCGGCGTAAACGGTGACGTCGTGGAGAACGTCTTTACCCTCTTCGTAGCCGAAGTCGACATCGAAAAGTCTTACATCGCCTTTAAGGGGCGTATAGGTGAGAGTTCCGTCTTCGTGGGGGTGTCTCCATGCCCATTTTCCGGTGCGTTTTTCGGTTTCGGTGATATTTCCGTTTTCGTCCGTCTCGGCGTTTACGAGAGTGACATAGCCGTCGTCCGTTTCGGGTTCTTCGTCCATAAGTTCGAAAATTCTTTCCGCACCCGCAAGACCCATAACTATCGTGTTTATCTGCTGTGCCGCCTGGTTGACGTTGCCCGAAAACTGTTTAGACATATTAAGGAACGGAATTAAAATGCTGATGTTAAAGGCAAGCCCCGAAATGCTGAAATTCGGAAGTCCCGAAAGGAGGAAAAGTCCGCCGACAACGGCGATTATAACGTAAAGGACGTTTCCTATATTCATGATTATCGGTCCGAGACAGTTTGCGTAGGCGTTCGCACGGTATCCGTCCTGATAAAGGTTTTCGTTTACCTTGTCGAAATCTTCCTGTGCCTTGTCTTCGTGGCAGAAAACTTTGACGACCTTCTGTCCGTTCATCATCTCCTGAACAAAGCCCTCGGCTTTACCCATTGACCGCTGCTGACGGACGAAATATTTCGCCGAGCCGCCGCCTATTTTCTTTGAAATAAACAGCATTGCGATAACTCCGAGAACGACTAAAAGCGTCATCCAAACGCTGTAATAAATCATTATTCCGAAGACCGTAAGGACTATCACGCAGGATTGCAGCAGCATCGGAAGCGACTGCGAAATAAGGGGACGTACAGGGTCGATATCGTTTGTGTAATGGCTCATGATATCGCCTGTTTTGTTGGTGTCAAAATATCTTATCGGCAGATCCTGCATTCCGTCGAACATATTTCTGCGTAATTTACACAAAAAGCCCTGCGTTATCGTTACTATAAGCTGGTTGTAAATCGTTATTGCGGCGATCGCAAGAACATAAAGGGCAATTAAAATTCCTATCATCGGAACGATTGCCTTTGCCGCTTCTTCCCAGTTGCCGGAAGCTACCCATTTTTCTATTTCCGCAATTACTTTCTGTGTGAAAATCGACGGAATCGACGACGCGACCGCCGAAAAGATAATGCAGAAGACCGTAAGCGGCATTGCCACGGGGTACGCCTTGAAAAGCATTTTGAGAAGTCTTGAAAGAGTGTTTTTCTTCGGAGCCGTTTTCTTATTCATCGTCTTCGCCTCCGTTCGTCTGCTGTTCGTAAACTTCGCGGTAAATTTCGCTTGTTTTGAGAAGTTCTTCGTGCTTTCCGCAGTCGACTATTCTGCCGCCGTCCATGACAATTATCATATCGGCGTTCTCAACCGAGGAAACACGCTGTGCAATAATTATTTTCGTTGTTTCGGGGATATATTTCGCAAAACCCGCTCTTATAAGGGCGTCGGTCTTGGTGTCGACGGCACTTGTCGAGTCGTCGAGAATCAAAATTTTCGGCTTTTTTAAGAGTGCACGGGCAATGCAGAGACGCTGTTTCTGTCCTCCCGAAACGTTTGTTCCGCCTTGTTCGATGTGGGTTTCGTAGCCCTCGGGGAAAGAAAGAATAAATTCTTCCGCCTGGGCAAGTCTGCAAGCTTCCGCGATTTCTTCGTCGGTCGCGTTTTCGTTGCCCCATTTTAAGTTATCTTTGATCGTTCCGGAGAAAAGCAGGTTCTTTTGAAGAACCATCGCGACGCTTTCGCGAAGCGTTTCGATATCGTAATTTCTGACATCGACATCTCCGACTTTGACGCTTCCCGAAGTCACGTCGTAAAGACGGGGAATAAGCTGAACGAGGGACGATTTTCCGACGCCCGTGCCGCCGAGAATTCCGACGGTCATTCCCGATTTTATATGAAGGTCAATATCCGAAAGGGCGTATTTTTTCGCGTTTTCGGAATATTTGAAACTTACATTGTCGAAGTCGATATCGCCGTTTTTAACTTCGGTTATCGGCTGTTCGGGGTTCGTCATTGACGGCGTTTCGTCAAGAACTTCGCAGACACGGTTCATCGATTCGGAAGACATCGTAATGATAACGTATATCATCGAAAGCATCATAAGCGACATCAATATCTGGAAACCGTAGGTGAGCATTGCCGAAATCTGTCCGACATCGACAAGCGAGCCGCCCGAAGAAATGGTGAGGCGGGAGCCGACAAGCAGAATGAAAACCATATTGAAGTAAAGACAAACCTGCATTAACGGTGCGTTGAGGGCGACAATCCTTTCGGCTTTGGTGAAGTCTTTTTTTATGTCTTCCGCCGCAACGCCGAACTTTTTCTTTTCATAGTCTTCCCTCGAAAAGCCTTTGACAACTCTCATCGCTCTGACGTTTTCTTCGATAGACTCGTTAAGACGGTCATACTTCTTGAATACTCTTCTGAACGCTGGCATTGCGGCTTTTCCTATCATCATAAGTCCGAACGCGAGAACGGGAACGACGATAACGAAGCAGGTCGCAAGCGAGCCGCCCATAATATATGCCATAACGATCGAGAAGATAAGCATTAAAGGTGCTCTTACCGCGGTTCTGATTATCATCATATACGACATCTGAATATTAGCGACGTCGGTCGTCATTCTTGTTACGAGCGAGGTGGAAGAAAACTTGTCGATATTTCCGAAAGTGTAGGTCTGAACCTTCGAAAAGAGGTCATGACGCAGGTTTTTTGCAAAGCCCGCAGAGGCTTTCGAACAGGTGAAACCCGCAACGCCGCCGAAAGAAAGGGAAAGCATTGCCATAAGGACAAGCAGAATTCCGGTTCTTACGACGTTTCCCATTTCCACTCCGCCGTTTATCTGATTGACGAGATCCGCTGTTATAAACGGTATAAATGTTTCTATGGCGGCCTCGCCGACAATGAGAATAAGGGTGATTATCGTCGCCTTTTTATATTCTCTGACGCAGCCGAGAAAACGTTTCATTTTTTTCAGCATATTTATCCTTTCCGCAAAAAAAAGGCCATTGGGTGTTTTCGTGAAGAAAAATGCCAACAGACTTTCGGTGCTTGTTTTAATTTACAGATATATTCTAACACGGAAATTTTATTTTTTCAATAGAATTTGCAAAGAGTTCATTATTCCCGCTTGCAATAGGTCTTTTTGTATGTTAAAATTTCCGTAAAGGAGTGGAAATTATGAAATATAAATGCCTTGTTTTAGATCATGACGATACCGTAATGAAAAGCACCGAAACGATACATTATCCGGCGTTTTCGAAGTCGCTTTCGGTCCTGCGACCCGAAAGAAAAATAACGCTCGAAGAGCATATGAAATATAATTTCGACCCCGGTTTTTCCGATTATTGCTATAAAATTCTCGGTTTTACCGAAAAGGAAATGCAGTTTCAGGTCGACAACTGGAACGAATATGTGAAAAAACACATTCCGAAAGCCTATGACGGCATTGCCGACGTTATAAAAAGGCAAAAAGATGAGGGCGGCTATGTCTGCGTCGTCTCTCATTCGATGAAAGAAAATATTCTGCGTGATTACCGCGAAAACGGGCTTGAAGCCCCCGATGCCGTGTTCGGCTGGGAAAGACCCGCGGAAGAGCGGAAACCCTCTCCCTTTCCGCTTTTTGAAATAATGAAAATGTTTTCCCTTTCGCCCGAAGAGATTCTCGTCGTCGACGATCTTCTTCCCGGGAAAAAGATGGCGGACGCCGCAAAAACCGACTTTGCCGCCGCGGGCTGGTCTCATTTTGTTCCCGAAATCGCGGAGCGTATGAAAAGCGAATGTAAGGTGTATCTTCCGACCGTAAACGACCTTTTTTCGTTTCTTTTTCCCGAGCCCTGAAAAAGTTGCTTTTTATCAGGCATAATTTCCCTCAAAGACTTGACAAAATCCGCACTTTACTGTAAAATGATAATCGGGTAAATATTTATAATTGAAACGGATATAGAAAATGGGAAACAGGGAAACAAAGAAACTGAAAATTTTCGGAAGCAGAAGAGTTCTTTTGGCGGCAATCGACATTTGCTGTCTTATTTTCGCATATCTGTTTTCGATGTTCTGCGTTCCCATTTCCTCGACCGCAACGGGCGTTCCTTTCCCGATACTTTTGAAGAATTTTACGGTATTCGCCTCTTGTCTTCTCGTTTCGGACAGTCTTTTCGGCGTTTATAACCATGTTTGGCGTTACGCCTCTTTTACCC
>CAKSPP010000111.1 GCA_934481505.1 uncultured Eubacteriales bacterium | reverse complement strand
TCCGTAAGTCTATCGTAAAGTTCTGAATTTTTAAGGCCTTTGACGATTTCGGCAAGCAGCCCGACTTCTATATTCTCGGTTCCCGATATCTTTTTGCCTGTTTCGTACTTTTCAACGGTAACATTTTTGACGGTGATAAGCCCGGAAATGTCTTCTCCCGCTTTTTCGAGAACCTTAAACCCCTCCGACAAAATAAGTTCCGTTCCGTCGTGAGTTTCAAGCAGATATTTCGGATTTGCTTTTTCAAAAGTGACTGTTGCCCCTCTCGGCCACTGTCTTTCAACCTTGACGCTTTCGACATACGGGAAAGAGAGCGTTACTTTTTCGGAAATAACGCTTTCACGCATAAAAAGAAGCGGAGTTTTCGAAGATATTCCGGCAGCGTCGAGCAGTTCTTGGTCGGAATAGCTTGTATTATTAACGACCGTAAGATTTGCGGCACTGAATATTATATTGAAAGCTATCGCCGCCGCGGCAATGAAAACAAGAGAAAGAGTAACGGCAAGAATGAGCCTTGCACGCCTTTTCTTTCTCGCGGTTTTCATTATTTTCGCCATTCCGGTCTTTTCCATAAAATTTCCTCACAATTTTTTTATCCTGCCGCCGAGTTCTGTCAGGTTTTCTTCAAGTTTTTCATATCCTCTGAAAATGTGCTCCGCGGAAGAAATTACGGTTTTTCCCTCTGCGGAAAGTCCCGCGATAACAAGCCCCGCACCGCCGCGAAGATCCGTCGCCTGAACCGACGCCGAATGAAGCTTTTTCACTCCCTCAACCAAAGCCACTCTTCCCTCGGTCGTGATTTTCGCCCCCATTCGGACAAGTTCGTCGACATGTTTGAATCGGTTTTCGAATATTGTCTCGACAAAAAGAGTATTTCCTCGTGCAACCGACGCCAATGCCATAAAAGGAGCCTGTGCGTCTGTCGGAAAACCGGGATAAGGCATAGTTCTTATCATCGGGAGAGCCAAAAGTTTTTCACATTCGACGGAAATCGCGTCGTCGTAAACACTAACGGAACAACCGGCTTCGCTCAAAAGAGAAGTCACGGTGCAGAGATGGTTCGGGTTCACATTTTTTATAAGGGCGTTTCCTTTTGTTGCAGCAACCGCACAAAGATAAGTTGCAGCAACTATTCTGTCGGGAAGAACCGAATGTTCGCAGCCGTCAAGCTTTTTAACACCGCGGATTATAATTCTGTCGGTTCCCGCACCCTTTATTTTTGCTCCCATTTTACAGAGAAAAGCCGCCAGATCCTCTATTTCGGGTTCTCTTGCGGCATTATGTATTTCGGTTGCACCCTCCGCTTTGACAGCGGCAAGCATTATGTTTTCCGTTGCTCCGACGCTCGGAAAAGAAAGGTTTATTTCAGCCCCCGAAAGTCCGTTATGGAAACATTCGAGAAATCCGTGGTTTTCGTTTATAAAAACCCCCATTTTTTTCAGAGCCGAAAGGTGAATATCTATCGGACGCCTGCCGAGTTCGCACCCACCGGGAAGACTTACGACAGCCTTTTTGCTTCTCGAAAGAATTGCTCCGAGAAACATTATCGACGACCGCATTTTTCGCATAAGGCAATCCGGAATTTCATATCCGTCGGCGTTTTCGGCGTTCACCGAAATACAGTCGTCGCGGCGTATTACTTTGGCACCGAGTGCTCTTAAAATATCTATCGCAGCGTCTGTATCGGTTATATCGGGGAAATTTTTGACAACACACTCTCCGTCCGAAAGAAGAGCCGCCGAGAGAATCGGCAGAACGCTGTTTTTCGCTCCCTGAATACCGACAACGCCGCAAAGAGGATATCCGCCCTCTATCAAAAGTTGAGACACATTAAATTCCCCTTAAATCATAATATACGGTAATTGTTCCGATACCAATATATTATGCAGAGAAAAAAGTCCCGTCACAGCATTTTCTTTATTTCGTCGTAGATAAGGGAAAGAGAATCGGGTTTTGCAAGGCTTCTTGCGGCAATTTCCATAGACTGGATTTTATACGGATCGCTCATAAGTTTTTCAAGTTCATCAAAGAGATATTCGCCGGTAAGATCCTTTTCTTCGATAAGGACCGCAGCACCTGCGTCGCTGTAAGTTTTTGCGTTGAAATACTGATGATTTTCGGTGACGTTAGGAGATGGAATAAGAATTGAAGCTCTGCCGAGAGCCGCAATTTCGGTAAGGGTCATTGCTCCCGAACGGGAAATAACCGCGTCCGCCGCCGCCATTACGTCGGGCATATCGTAAATATATTTGAGAACTCTTATTTTGTCCGAAACTTTGCCTTTGAGTTTTTCGGTAAGGCTTTCATAATCTCTTGAAGCTCCGTGGATATGAATATAATCCGTTTTTTTATCTGAAATAAGAGCCATTTCGTAAAACGCGTCGTTAAGTTTTGTAGCACCGAGGCTGCCGCCGCAGGAAACGACTACTTTCGCGTCAAGAGGCAGTCCGAGTTTTTTTCTCGATTCTTCCCTGCTTTTTCCGACAAACGCAGGATTTACGGGATTTCCGACAACCACGCACTTTTCGGCAGAACAGGAAAGCGGTTTGACCAAAGGAAAACTGAGAAGAACTCTGTCCGCTTTTTTTGCAAGCATTTTCGTTGTAACGCCTGCAAAAGCGTTTTGTTCATGGATTACGGTTTTGCATTTAAGGCTTTCGGCTTCCGAAAGAACGGGAGCGGAAACATAGCCGCCTGTTCCGATAACGACATCGGGGCAAAATTCTTTTATGATTTTTTTAACTCTGCGTTTTGCACGCATAAATTTATCGAGAGTTTTGATATTATCGGCAATTCCCTTCAAGCTTTTCGCACGGGAAAGACCGCGTATTTCAATGAATTCGATAGGATATCCCGCTCTCGGAACAAGGTCGGCTTCAAGCTTATTTTCAGTTCCGATAAAGAGAATTTCGCTGTCGGGTTCTCTCCTTTTTATTTCGTCCGCTATGGAAATCGCAGGGTTAATATGTCCGGAGGTTCCTCCGCAGGCAATTATCGCTTTCATAACAATCCTCTTTTATTTTTTCTTCAATGTCGCGTATCTTGATATCTGAAGCATTATTCCTATCTCTCCGAGAAGAATGGCAAGAGCCGTTCCTCCGTAGCTGAAAAACGGAAGAGAAATTCCGGTAACGGGAATAAAGTTGCTGACAACCGCAAGATTCAAAACAACCTGCAACGCGATCTGCGTCGTTATTCCGAACGCTATAAACGCCGTAAATTTATTCGGGGCACACATAGCAAACTTTATTCCTCTCCATATAAGAAGAACAAACAAAGTGACTATCACAGTAACTCCGACAAAGCCGAGCTCTTCGGCAACTATCGCGAAAATAAAGTCGTTCTGCGGTTCGGGAAGATAGAGATATTTCTGTCCCGAAGCTCCGTAACCCGTTCCGAAAAGGCCGCCCGACCCTATTGCGTAAAGCGACTGTCTTATCTGATAAGCGTCGCCCGACGGATCGGCTTCGGGGTTTAAGAATACGTTTATTCGGGAAGTCATATAGTTCGTTCCGAACGCAACATAAAGCAATGCAACCGCAGCTAAAATTACGATAGGAAGAATATATCTTTTCGGGCAGCCGCTCGCGATAAGCATTATGCCGCCGACGCCGAGAATCAAAATCGCACCCGAAAGGTGGGTTTCAAACAAAACGAGAAGACACGGAACCCCGAAAATAAGCCCCGGAATAAGCATTGTCGACGCGAAGTTTTTCGCTTCGAAAACATACCATTTTTCTCCCGGACGGCGTTCCTTTTTCTTCTGTATCGAAAAGTAATACGCCAACGCTAGAATTACCGCAAGTTTCGCAATTTCGGACGGCTGAAACTGAAATCCGCCTATGTATATCCAGCGTTTCTGGTGGTCGTGGGAAACGACATAGACAAGCGACAGCAGAATGACGCTGACGGGGTATAAAACCATTATAATGGGCTTATAGAATTTATACGGGAAAACCGAGGCAGCCCCCATGGCAAGAAGTCCCAAAACCGCCCATTGAAGCTGTTTTGAAATGTAATAATAACTGTTTCCCTTTTCGGAAAAAGCCTTTGCAAAGCTTGCCGAATAGAGCATGGCAAGCCCGATAAGCAAAAGGGCGAGAACAAGCACAAGGAAAACGAAATCAACATTCGGATACTTCTTCCATTTTTGAAGCAGCGGATTTTTCGCTTTTTTTTCGGTTGTCACATTTTCATTGTTTTCATTCATAATAAATCTCTCACAAAAGAATCCAGAGTGTCGCCAAAAAGCACATTGCAAAGGATACCGCACCGAAGACTATACAAATTTTGTTTTCCGACCAACCGGAAAGCTCAAAATGGTGATGTATCGGAGTCATTTTGAAAAGGCGTTTGCCTTTTGTCGCCTTAAAATAACATACCTGAATAATAACGGTGACAGCTTCGACAAGATAGACAAAGCCGACAATAACGAGAACGAGCGGCATATCAAGCGAAAACGCAAGAGTTGCGACCATTCCGCCGAGGAACATCGAACCGGTGTCTCCCATAAAAACCTTTGCGGGGTTTCTGTTAAAGCAGATAAACACAACGCAGCCGCCGAGAAGAGCCGCAGACAAAATCGAAAGTTCGCCCGCATTTTTCGCAACGGAAGCGATAATAAAGAACGCGGCAACCGGCATCGTAACGCTTGTTGCAAGTCCGTCTATTCCGTCGGTGAGGTTTACGGCGTTTACAAAGCCGACAAACGCGAGAAGTGCGAAAACATAGTAAAAATAAGAAAGTTCAAGAGTGACATCGGTAAACGGAATATCGACCGAAGTTCTGAAATTGGTGCGAATTCCGTCATAGATAAGGAAAAGAACCGCAATAAGGTTCTGGATTATCAGCTTCTGCTTTTCGGTAAGCCCCTGATTATGCTTCTGCTTTATTTTGACCATATCGTCCATAAAGCCCACAGGGAGAGAAACGATATGCTCCATAGCCTTTGTTCTTATATTTCGCTGGACACG
>CAKSPP010000110.1 GCA_934481505.1 uncultured Eubacteriales bacterium | reverse complement strand
AAGCGTTACGGTCTTTGCCCAAGCGGTAAACACGGGCTTTGCCGCTTCGAAATTTTCTTTTTCGCTGTACATCTGAATTACCCAGAAGCTGTCGTCGCCTTTGAGAACGAAGCCGTAATATGAAAAAGTAACATTGTTTGCTGTGGCTTCCGTAGTGAAAGTTTGAAGTCCGTTTTCTTCGACGATATCGCCTGTGATATTGTTTGCTTTCATAACAAGGGTCAGATAATCGTTTTCGGAAAGAGCCGATCCCTCATAACCGAGAGACTTCAAGGTTTCGAAAGTCTCACGGAGAACGGTGACTCCGTAAAGTTTTGACGCATATGCCGCCGTAAGCCCTTTTGTTTCGTCTTTGCCGGTTTCGTCGGTAAAGCTGTCGTCAAGGGTTATCGAAAGTTTGTCGTCGACCGTAAAGACCTTTTCTTTCGGCTCGGAAGAGCAGCCTGCGAAAAGAGCCGCCGTCATAATAACGGCAAGTATCAAAGAAATTATTCTTAATTTTTTCATGGCGTACCTCTCAAAATGAGTTTTCTTCTGTGTTATAATATCATATTTATGCCGAAAAGTCAATAGTTTGACAGCTGCGGCGGAAATGTGTATAATTATTCGGGTGACTTAAATGAGACTTTTGTTCGTTATAAATGAATTCCTGAAAACAAAATCTTTTTCGTCTGTTTATTCGGAATTTGCTGTTTCGGCAAAAAAACACGGCGTTTTTCTTACCGTGAAAACGAATGCCGAACTTGCGGCGTCTTTGCCGAAAAAAACGGATTTTGACGCCGTAATTTTCTGGGATAAAGACATTCTCCTTGCCGAAAGGCTTGAAAATGCGGGCTTCCGTCTTTTTAACAGGGCAGAAGCAATAGAAATATGCGACAGCAAACAGAAAACCGCCGTCTGTTTTGAAAAACATAAAATTCCCGTGCCGAAAACGGTAATTTCGCCGAAAACCTTTGAGAATATCGGATATACGAACCTTGATTTTCTTGAAAAAGCCGCCGAGAAAACGGGATTTCCGATGATTATAAAAGAGGAATTCGGCTCTTTCGGAAAACAGGTTTATCTTGCAAAAAATCTTGAAAATGCACGCGAAACGGTTAAGAAAATATCTCCGAAAGGTTTTGTCATACAGGAATATGTTTCCGACTGCCGCGGCGTCGATTTGCGGCTCTGCGTTGTCGGCGGAAAGGTTGTTTCGGCAATAAAGAGAAGCAACCCCGAAGATTTTCGGTCGAATATCGAAAACGGCGGCTTTGCCGAAAAGGTAATTCCGACGGAAAATCAGCAAGCTTTGGCGATAAGGGCGGCGGACGCCGCAGGGCTTGATTTTGCGGGGGTTGACATCCTGCCGTCGAAAAACGGAGACATTGTCTGCGAGATAAATTCAAATCCGCATTTTGCGGGAACGCTCTCGGCAACCGGGATAAATATCGCCGAAGAAATAATCGGATATATAAAAAAAGTGCTGTAATTTTTTACAGCACTCTTTCTTGTTTTATTTTAGTTTATAAAGGGTTGCAGCCACTTTTATTTTGCAGCTTTCTTTCCGGTAATCATCTTGATAACAAAGAGAACGGCGACAGTCATAACGATTGCTATCGGGAGAGAAATCCATGCGTTCTGAATGTAAGCCGCAAGAATGAAGTTTACAAAGGAGATCGCGGCGACGGTTATCGCATACGGAAGCTGGGTCGAAACGTGGTTTATGTGGTTACACTGTGCACCCGCCGACGACATAATAGTTGTGTCGGAAATGGGCGAGCAGTGGTCGCCGCAGACGGCACCCGCAAGGCAGGCGGAAATTCCGATTATAAGAAGCGGAGATTCCGCGGGGAAAATGGCGGTGACAATAGGAATGAGAATTCCGAAAGTTCCCCAAGATGTTCCCGTTGCAAACGCGAGAACGCAGGCGACGAGGAAGATTATTGCCGGGAGGAGATTTGTAAGTCCTGCCGCAGCCCCCTCCATAAGCTGTGCGACGAAAACTTTCGCACCCATAAGAGAGGTCATATTTTTAAGGGAGGTCGCCATGGTAAGAATGAGGATTGCCGGAACCATTGCGTTAAAGCCCTTGGGGATACATCCCATAGAGTCTTTGAACGAAATGAGGCGGCGTGCGACCATGTAAATTATAGTGAAGATAAGGGCTATAAGAGCTCCCCACGGAAGACCTACCGTCGCGTCGGTGTTTGAAAACGCTTCGACGAAGTTCATATTTTCAAACGAGTTGCCGTTTCCGACATAAACGAGAGAAGCTATGCAGCAGGCGATAAGTACGAGTATCGGAAGAACAAGGTCGATAACTCTTCCTTTGGTGTTTCCTTCAAGTTCGTCGTCGGACATAATATCGTCTTTACCCGAGGTGAAAAGGTCGCCTTTAAGAGCGTTGTCTTCGTGCTTTTTCATCGGCCCGAAGTCGACTTTCATAAGAACTATGCCGATTATGAAGACGAAAGTGAGAAGCGAATAGAAGTTATAGGGAATAGCTTCGACGAAGAGTTTTAAGCCCTGTCCCTCTTCGGTGTAGCTTGCGACTGCCGCAGCCCAGGAAGAAATCGGGGCAATCATGCAGACGGGAGCTGCCGTAGCGTCGATAAGATACGCGAGTTTTGCTCTTGAAATCTTGTTTGCGTCGGTGACGGGTCTCATAACCGAGCCGACGGTAAGGCAGTTGAAGTAGTCGTCGATAAAGATAAGAACGCCCAAAGCAAAGGTCGCAATGGAAGCACCGACTCTCGAATGGATATGCGTTGCCGCCCAGCGTCCGAACGCTTTCGAACCGCCCGATTTGTTTATAAGGGCGACCATAACGCCGAGAATTACGAGGAATAGGAAAATGCCCGCTGTTCCCGAAACCGCGGAGATAAGGCCGTGCGAAACGACATTATCGACTGTTTTCGTCACATTAAAGTTAGCGGAAAGAAGACCTCCGATAACGATACCGATAAAGAGCGAAGAGTAAACCTCTTTTGTTATAAGAGCGAGGACGATTGCGACGATCGGCGGAACGAGAGCCCAAAAAGTGCTGTAAAGGGGAATTTCCTTTCTGACGGTTTCGAGAGCCGTCGCCGAGTTTTCCGCAAAGTTTGCGTCTTCGTTGCTTTTGGTGGTGTATTCGTCGAGATAGCCTATCGCATTGTCGTAATCTTTGAGGTCGGCTTCTTCAGCCGCCATGGTAAACGAGAAAAGCGAAAGGATAATAACGAATATTGCCGCAAAAGCGATAATTTTTTTTGCTTTCATATTATGTTAATCCTCCAAAACACCCGAAGGTGCGTTTTTTACATAAAAAAAGAACCGCAGAGAGCGGTTCACGGTTTTTCGCGTAGCTCTCCACTTGCGTGACAGACCGAGACATATTCTGCAACGATCCGGCTTTCCGCGGAATAACGGGTTCCGCGAACGCCTCGGCGACTTGCCCTTTCTCTGTCGTAATCCCGTTTTTTCTCGACAGATACTGATGCTTGCCGCACCTCTACCATAATTTATTTAATTCTATCACAATTTTGACAAAAAGTCAATATCTTTGTCAAAAAAAGTCCGCAACTCCGAAAAAAGGAATTGCGGATTTTATTATTTTACGATATTTGCTTCAACGGGTTTGCCCTGTCCGAAAGTTTCGGCGTTTTCAAGGGTCGTGCGGCTTATCGCTTCGAGAGCCTCTTTTGTCAAAAAGCCCTGGTGCGAGGTGACTATTACATTCGGGAAAGAAAGCAGTCTTGCGGTTATCGAAGTTTCGAGAATGTCGTCTTCTCTGTTTTCGAAAACATTTCTTTGCTCCTCTTCGTAAACGTCAAGCCCTACGCCGCCGAATTTATGCTGACGGATTCCTTTTATAAGGTCGTCCGAGCTTATCAGAGCCCCTCTCGACGTGTTTATCAAAATCACATCGTCTTTCATTTTTTCGATTGCCGCAATGTCAATTATATGGTAAGTTTCTTCGGTCAAAGGACAGTGCAGCGAAATAAGGTCGCTTTCTTTTAACAGAGTGTCAAAAGAAACATATTTGACGAACGGCAGATCGGGATTCTGATATTTGTCAAACGCTATGACATTCATTCCGATACCGTGGCACGCTCTGCACATCGCAGCCCCTATCCTTCCCGTTCCGACAATTCCCGCAGTCTTGCCGTGCAGGTTTATTCCGGTAAGCCCCATAAGGCTGAAATTGTTTTCGCGGATACGGATATATGCCTTGTGAATGTGTCTGTTTACTGCAAACGCAAGGGCAAGGGCGTGTTCGGCTATCGATTCGGGGGAATATGCAGGTACTCTCATTACCGTAATCCCGAATTCCTTTGCGGCGGCAAGGTCGACATTGTTAAAGCCCGCACAGCGAAGCAGCAGAAGTTTTACGTTTTCTTTTGCGAGAGCGGAAATTACTTCTCTGTTTGCGTCGGACGCGACAAAAAGACATACCGCGTCATATCCTGCGGCAAGTCTTGCGGTTTTCGGGGAAATGTCGGTTTTCATATAGTCGATTTCGATATCGCCGAAATCTTTGATTACCGCGTCGAACGCCTGTCTGTCGTAAGGCTTTGTGTCGTAAAAAAGAATCTTCATTTTTTTCTGAAGTGTTTCTAGTCCAGAAACTATTGGCAATAAGTTCAATATCCTCCGGACGCTCCTGCAAAGGCGGAATGCGGAAGACGAGCTGTGCCAGACGGAAATAGAGATCCGCCCTGAATTTTCCCTCGGCCACCAATTTTCCAAGTTCCCGATTGGCTGCCGCAATGATTCTGACAGATGCGTATTTCGTTTCGCTAGTTCCCTGCGGCGTATATTCCCTGCTGTTGAGAAAACGCAGCAGAAGCCCCTGGATCGGCATCGGCATATCCTGGATTTCATCCAGGAACAATGTCCCATTGTCTGCCAGAGCGAACAGTCCCTTGCGGTCGGATGCCGCACCCGTGAATGCTCCTTTCACATGACCGAAGAAGTCATCCTTCATGATGTCCCCGTTTACATTCGCGCAGTTGTAGCTGTGGAAATGGAGGAACGTGCCATGCTGGAGATAATGCAGCTG
>CAKSPP010000109.1 GCA_934481505.1 uncultured Eubacteriales bacterium | reverse complement strand
GAAATACGCGGCGTAGATTGCGATAATGAAAATAATGCCGCCCATTGTGGGGATTCCCTGTTTTTTCTTATGCCATGTAGGGCCGTATTCGGTTATTATCTGCTGTCCGAATTTCAGTTTTCTCAGATATGCTATCATCATCGGAGCAATAACAAGCCCGACGACAAGCGACACGAGAAACGCTACGGCAATCCACTTAATTTCCATGATATTTCCTCCGTTTTATCGGTAATTTTCGGTAAAATACCGGATTATATCTTCGGCGTGCATTCCCCTGCTCGCCTTAAATAAAATAACATCTCCGTTTTTTGTGTTTTCGGTAAGTGTTTTCGCAAGTTCTGCTTTATCGGTAAATACAGAAACATTTTCCTTTTTCACACCTGCAAGCAATGCTCCGCGAAGAAAGCTTTCGGCAAACTCTCCGTAAAGATACGCTTTATCGGTTTTTATAAGCGATTTTCCGCAGTCTTCGTGCAGTTTTGCGGACATTTCGCCGAGTTCAAGCATATCCCCGAGAACCGCAATTTTTCTGCCGTTCATTTTTGACAGAACGTCGAGAGACGCTTCGAGGGAATTCGGTGCGGAATTGTAGCAATCGTCATATATTGTTACACCCGAAGTCTTATAAATATTCTGCCTTGTCGCTCCCGCTTTATAAGACGAAAGTCCTTTTTTAATATTTTCGGCGGAAACTCCGCAATTTTCGGCAACGGCTATCGCCGCGAGAGCATTGAGAATATTATGTTTTCCTGGAAGATTTATTTTAATTTCATAAACGCCTTTCGGGCTTTTTGCCTTAAAAGACGAAGAAGTTTCGGTTGCTTCTATATCATAGCCGTAATAATCAAAATTTTTATCAGTTATACCGTAAAAAATGACTTTTCCGAAAATATCACCGCATCGGCAGAGCATATCGTCATCGCCGTTTAAGATAAGAACGCCGTCGGTCATACCGTCAATAATTTCAGTCTTGGCTTTAAGAATATTTTCACGGGTTTTGAGATATTCGATATGAGAATAGCCGATATTGGTTATAACTCCGATATCGGGAAGTGCGATTTTTGAAAGCACCGAAATTTCGCCGAGCCCCGACATTCCCATTTCGACAACAGCCGCCTCGTCGTTTTTTTCTATTCCGAGAACGGTTATCGGAACGCCCGTTTCACTGTTTTTGTTACCGTCTGTTTTATGAACGGAAAGCTGCGAAGAAAGTGCCGAGGCGATAAATTCTTTTGTCGTGGTTTTCCCGACGCTGCCGGTAACTCCGACGATTTTGCAGTCAAGCGTTTTTCTGTAACCGAAAGCCGCTTTTTGCAACGCCGAAACGGTATCGGGAACCTTTATATAAGGAATTGAGATATCGAGGTCTCTGTCGGAAAGAACGCACGAAGCCCCGTTTTCGACGGCATTGGCGGCATATTTATGTCCGTCGGTTCTTTCCCCTTTTATGCAGACAAAAAGGTCGCCGCTTTTAGCGTTTCCCGAATCGGTTGCGATCCCCGTTATTTCGACGTCGTTTCCGATAAGTTTTCCCTCGCCCGCATATTTTATAAATTCGCTTGCTCTAATCTTCATAATCTGATTCCTTTAATATATCCAAAACAATCTCTCTGTCGGATATTTTAACAATTCTGTTTGACACTATTTGTTTTTTTTCGTGACCTTTTCCCGAAATCAAAACGGTATCGCCTTTTTTTGCAAGCAAAACGGCTTTTCTTATCGCCCGATAACGGTTTATTTCTACTTCGTAATTTTCCGAATTTACGCCTGCAAGTATATCTTTTATTATATTTTCGGAATCTTCGTTTCTCGGATTATCCGATGTTACGATAACGAAATCCGCGTTTTCGGAAGCGATTTTCCCCATTTCGGGACGTTTTTCGGAGTCGCGGTCTCCGCCGCAGCCGAAGACGAAAATAATGTTGCTGGAAGTAAAACTTCTTGCGGTTTTTATGATATTCAGAACCGCGTCGGGAGTATGAGCGTAATCTATTAAAATATTTATTCCGAGATTGTTTTTTACGGGTTCGCACCTGCCCTCCGCACCCTTAAAAGCAGACAGTGCGGAAAGCGTTTTTTCATGAGAAAGGCCGAGAATATCGGAAGCCGCAAACGCCGCCAAAGCGTTCGAAAGATTATGTTTTCCGACAACGCTTAAAGAAACGGGAAATTCTCCGTTTTCGGTTTCGAACTCAGCCGAGATATTATTTCCATCGCCGAGAATTTTTGAAAAAACGGCATTTTTGCAGAAATAATCGGCGTTTTTATCTTCAAGGGAAAAGGTTCTGACACGGGGAAAGGTAAAAAACGGTTCCCCCTCTTTGCAGTCAAGGTTTGCAAGCGTTTTTTTCGAGAGCTCGAAAAGCCGCAGCTTCATTTGTTTATAATCGTCGAAAGTCGGGTGATAATCGGAATGTTCGGGCGTTATATTCGTAAAAATTCCGAGTTCAAAGGTAATTCCGTCGACCCTGTTTTGCTTTAAGGCGTGGGAAGACACTTCCGAAACGCAATATTCGCAACCCTCTTCCGCCGCTTTCGCAATAAAACGGTGAAACAATATAGGCGTCGGGGTCGTGTATTCGCTTTCGAATGTTTTTTCGTTTATACGGTTATTTACGGTGCCCGTAAGAGCCGTTTTTTTGCCGTTTGCACGCAGGCAGGAAAATATCATTTCGGCAACGGTCGTTTTGCCGTTTGTTCCGGTTATTCCGATAAATTTTATACCCGTCTTATTTGTTCCGAAGAAATTTGCCGCGGCGTATGCCTCTGTTTTGCGGATATCTTCAACAACGATATTCGGGATATCGGTTTTAATCGGTTTTTCCGAAATAACGGCAGCAGCTCCCCGTTTTTTTATTTCTTCGGCGTGAGAAGTTGCGTTGAAGTTTTTTCCGTCAATGCAGAAAAAAAGACACCCCTCGGAAATTTCGGAAAGCCTGTCGGCAAGCGACGTTATTTCAATATCAAAAGGTATTTCGGTTTTTGTGCCCGCTAAAATTTCAGATAATCGCATAAGAACATCTCCATTAAAATTTTTGTTCTTAAGCGTCCTTTGTTTTATTCTTTCGTTCCTATTTCAACGGTAATTACCGTCGCGGGCGAAACCGTCGTCCCTGCCGAAACCGACTGGGAAACAACCACAGCTCCGGGCGTTGAAATACCGCTGCCTTTTATCCTTATATTAAGATTGCTGTTTATAAGAGTTCTGTTACATTCCGCCGCGGTCATTCCGATAAGATTGGGAACCGTGACTTCATATTGCGGATTTTCGCCGTTGGTATATAAAATTACGGTAGCCCCCTCCGGCAGATATTTACCCGACGCGGGAATCTGATGTGTGACTTCGCCGTCTCCGCCTACGACCTTTGCGGAAAAGCCTTTTGCCGAAAGAGATTTCTGTGCTTCCGCGGTAGTCGTTCCGACAACTTCCGGAACTGCCTGATAGTCGACAGAGTCTTCGATATCGGGTTCAAGACCTATCGCTTCAAGGCAATCCTGCAATATGGATTTTGCGAGAGGAGCGGCGATAAGAGAACCGTACTGTACCTCGGAATTCGGTTCATCGACGACGACCAAAACGCAGATCTGAGGATCGTCTGCGGGTGCAAATCCTATAAAGGAAGCTATTTTCTTATCGACAACACCGTCTTCGTTTTTGCTGTCGAGTTTCTGCGATGTACCGGTTTTTCCGGCGACATGATAGCCCTCGATATATGCTTTTTTGATATGTTCGGTAACCGCGTCTTCAAGATAAGAACAGATGATATCGGAATTTTCTTTCGAAACGGTTTTTCTTACGACTTTCGGACTGTTTGAAAGAACGACATTTCCGTTTGAATCGGTTATCTGACTTATTATGTAAGGCTGCATATAGTTTCCGTCGTTCGCAACGGAACAGACAGCCGAAATAAGCTGTAACGGAGTGATTTTGAAGCCCTGACCGAAAGAAGAGGTCGCAAGGTCAAGATCGGAAAAAGAAGAAAGAGAATAATGATAACCCGTCTGTTCACCCGGAACGCCGACGCCCGTTTTTTCTCTGAAACCGAACGCGGTGACGTAATTATAGAATTTTTCCTGTCCGATTCTCGCTCCGAGAGTCATAAATACTGGGTTACAGGAATTTCCGAGACCGTCTCTTACGGTTTCGATACCGTGACCCGTTCTCTTCGCACAATGAATTACTTCCGACTGAACGACCATACTTCCCGTACAGTTAAAGGTTTCGGTAAGGCTTACCAGCTTTTCTTCAAGAGCCATAGCAAGGGTGAAAATCTTGAAAGTCGAACCGGGTTCATACTGTTCACAGAGTTTGTTTTTCCAAAGAGTCTTTACGGTAGCGTTATACGCCTGCCAATATTCTTCGGTGTCTTCGGTATATTTTTCTTTAAGCTGTGAAAGCACGATATCGTCTTTTATTACGAGATATTCATTGGGATCAAAATCGGGTTTTGAAGTCATAGCAAGAACTTCGCCCGTTTTGACATTCATAACAATTCCCGCAACCCTGTTCTGAACATTATGCTCGACTCTCGCCTCGTCGATATATTTTTCGAGGATATACTGCATTTCAAGGTCTATTGTTAAGGTTATATCG
This sequence comes from uncultured Eubacteriales bacterium, assembly GCA_934481505.1. Taxonomy (GTDB): domain Bacteria; phylum Bacillota; class Clostridia; order Oscillospirales; family UBA644; genus Geddesella. Next base: position 439 of record CAKSPP010000109.1, on the reverse strand, counting down.
TTTCCGTCTTCGGCAGCGACATATTTTTCATATTCGAAAGGCATTGCCGTTCCGCCCTGCGTTTTTACGGAAATTCTCTTTCCCGGAGTTCCCGAAAGGTAGGAATCATACGCCATTTCAAGGCCTTCAAGCCCCTGATTATCGGTTCCGACAAATCCGAGAACCGTCGACAGGAGATTTCCGTGCGGATAATATCTCTTTGAATCCTCGGAAATTGCTATTATCGAAGAATAGCCGGAGTTGTCTCTTACAAATTCGTTTACCAAATTTGCTTCTTCCTCTTCGATACGCCTTGCGACAACCGTATACGAAACATTCTGCTGCGTCATTTTGTATACTTTATCATAAGATAAGTCGAGTATTTCCGAAAGGTTTTTAGCTATATTTTCCGCGTCGGCGTCGGTTTTTATCATGGTCGGGGTCATGGTGACCATATAGG
>CAKSPP010000108.1 GCA_934481505.1 uncultured Eubacteriales bacterium | reverse complement strand
AAATCTTCTTCGTCTATCCCTATTTTTTTGAGGTCGCCGTCAAGATATGCTTCTATTAAAAGGGTGATGTCGTCGCCGATTTTTTCGCCTTTTGAATTTAATACTTTAATGCCGTTATCGTAAAACGGATTGTGCGACGCGGTTATCATTATTCCGCAATCAAAACCGTCGCGGCGTGTGACGAACGCAACACCGGGAGTTGTTATTACATGGAGCATATATGCGTCCGCTCCCGACGCCGTAAGCCCTGCGGCAAGAGCGTATTCAAACATATAACTTGAACGGCGTGTGTCCTTTCCGATAACGATTTTCGGGCGGTATGACGGGGTGTGAAAGCCCGAAAGGGGAGAGGAAAAATACCAGCCGAGAAATCTTCCGACTTTATATGCCTGATCGGAAGTCAGGGTGATATTTGCTTCTCCTCTGAAACCGTCCGTTCCGAAATATTTATTCTGCCCGTCGGTTTTGTTTATTGCCGATGTCTTTCCGGGAATGTCTCCGTAAATTTCGGCGTCTTCGCGAAGCAGGGTGTCGCAGGAAACGGAAAACAGATCGCATAAAAGCAAAACTTTGTCTATTTGCGGCACTGCCTGATCCATTTCCCATTTTGATACCGACTGACGGGAAACGTCGAGTTTTTCCGCGAGCATCTCCTGTGAAATGCGTGCGGCGGTGCGTAAAGTGAAAATTTTCTTTCCGAGTGTCATTGTTTTTGTGTCCTTTCTTGCGTTTTCCTGCCGATTATATCCGAAACGGTAAACTTTTACTACCAACAAAAAATGGAAATTTTCGGCAACTTACGGTTGCGAAACCTTTTAACGGTATTATACACGCTTTTTTGAAATTTATCAAGTACGGTAAAAATTTCCTTGAAATTAACGGAAAAAGTGGAAGTTTTGTGCTTTTAGTGCGTATATTTTAACAAATGCAAGTAACGGTTGCAATACAATTTTGCCGAAAAAATGACAGCAAAAGTCTCATAATGTACTGAAAAATTGTGTAAGAATTTGAAAAAAGCGGTTGTTTTATAATAGGTAATTATATTATAATAATTATATATTTTTATATTCCCGAGGTCGGACAGGCATGTGCCTGTCCTTTTCGTGCGTATATACGGCGGCTTTTATATGGGCGGTATTTCCGATATCCTTACTGTTCTCGGCGAAGAAAAAGAAGAAAACATTTTTGCATAATACCGAGGGAATAATGATTCGCGAATTTCTTTACAGGGAAGACGAGGTTTGTCTTCTGGTAAGGAGAGAAGATTCGTTTCCCGTTGCCACCGTCGGAAATACGGAGGGACTTTTCGGAATTACGGACGAGGCTTTCTCCCGCGACGATACCGAGCTTTTCCGTGCAATGAAAGAACCCGAAAAGGGATATGCCTTTTTCAGAAAATACGGCGTGTGGGACGGCAAAACGCCGCTTTCCGCCGAAATTGAAATGAAAAACGGCAAAATGACGACGCTTACCGCGGTAAGATGCCACGACGACAACTTCGATATTTTCCTTTTCAAGGATATCACCGACGAATATAAAAAAGAGCAGGAATATGAGGAAAAATTAAAAAACACCGAAGAGGAAAGCCACTTCAAAACAAGCTTTCTTTTCCGAATGTCCCATGAAATAAGAACTCCGATGAACGGCATTATCGGAATGCTCGAACTCGCAAAAAGAAAAACGGAAGAAGACCACCCCGCAAGACAGTATCTCGATAAGGCGGTCGACGGAAATATTTTCAGCGTCCGATTCATTAAAACCCGATACGGCTATATGCTCGGGTTTATTAAGAAAAACGCGAAAAAGTTTAAGAAAAAAACGGTGTAAATCATGGGGCTGAAAAGCCCCCTATATTCTTGACATTTTTATGTTATTAAGGTACAATATATATAATAAATATTTTTCCGGGGGAAAATTATGGAAAGAGAATCTTTCAAATCAAGACTTGGATTCCTTCTCGTTTCGGCAGGCTGTGCAATAGGAATAGGAAATGTCTGGCGTTTTCCGTTTATTGTCGGTCAGAACGGCGGCGGAATTTTCGTCCTGATATATCTTATCATGCTTGTAATTATGGGGCTTCCCGTTCTTACAATGGAACTTGCGGTCGGCAGAGCTTCTCGCAAAAGTGCGGTTCTTGCCTATAAAACGCTTGAAAAGCCGAAAGCAAAATGGCATATCCACGGCTGGTTCGCGGTTATCGGCTGCTACCTGCTTATGATGTATTATACGACCGTTTCGGGCTGGATGTTAAACTATTTCTTCAAGTTTGCAACGGGAACGTTTACTTCGGGAATGTCCGCCGAAGCGAGCGGACAGGTCTTTACCGATATGCTTGCAAACCCGACCGAAATGGGTATTTGGATGGCAATTACCGTCGTTGCCGGAATTCTAATTTGCAGCGTCGGTGTTCAGAAAGGTCTTGAAAGAGTAAGTAAAGTAATGATGACCGCCCTTTTGGTGCTTATCGTTATTCTTGCAATCCACAGCTTTACTCTTTCGGGTGCAAAAGAGGGTTTAAGCTTCTATCTTGTCCCGAATCTCGATAACGTAAAGGCGGTCGGTCTCGGCAATGTTATCGCCTCCGCAATGAACCAGGCGTTCTTTACTTTGAGCCTCGGAATTGCCGCAATGGAAATTTTCGGCAGCTATATGAGCAAAGACCACACTCTCATGAGCGAGGGTGCGAGAATATGTGCTCTCGATACCTTTGTCGCCATTGCCGCGGGTCTTATTATTTTTCCCGCGTGCTTCTCTTACGGCGTTGAAGTAAACGCGGGTCCGAGCCTTATATTCGTAACGCTCCCGAACGTTTTTGTCAATATGGCGGGCGGAAGAATTTGGGGAAGTCTCTTTTTCTTATTTATGACTTTCGCGTCGTTCTCGACCGTTATCGCCGTTTTCGAAAACATAATGGCGTCGTGTATAGATAACTTCGGTTGGAGCAGAAAAAAAGCGGCTCTGATAAACGGAATAATTCTTCTTATAGCAAGTATCCCGTGTGTTCTCGGATATAATGTTTTAAGCGGTTTTCACCCGATTGCGGGAAAAGATATTCTCGACAGCGAGGACTTCCTCGTAAGCAACATACTGCTTCCTCTCGGCTCTCTTGTTTATCTTCTTTTCTGCGTTACCCGTTTCGGCTGGGGCTTTAAGAACTATCAGAAAGAAGCAAACCTCGGCAAGGGTATCAAAGTCGCTTCCTGGATGAAATGGTACTTTTTGTGCGTTCTTCCGATACTTATAATCGCAATTTTCGTTATAGGTCTCATAGGATAATAAAAGCACTCCGAAAGGTGTGCTTTACCGACAAAAAGAGAGAAAATGTATGGGGAGAAAAATAATGACGTTAAGAGATCTTAAAGCAGGGGAAAGTGCGGTTATCGAAACTGTCGGAGGCGAAGGCAGTCTTCGACAGCATTTTCTCGATATGGGCGTTATTCCCGGAGCGGAAATAACTCTTGAAAAGTTTGCTCCGATGGGCGACCCGATGGAGCTGCGTATACATAGCTATGAACTTACTCTCAGACTTGCCGACGCCGAAAAAATAGAAGTTCGCAAAATCGAGAAAAAAGAGAAAGCAAAACAGGAAATTTCACTTTCTCCGGCGGAACATCCGGGGCTCGGCGAAAACGGTATCTATCATGATAAAAGCGAAGAAAAACCTTTGCCGAAAGGCACGGTTCTTACCTTTGCTCTTGCCGGGAACCAGAACTGCGGAAAAACGACGCTCTTTAATCAGCTTACCGGTGCGAATCAGCATGTCGGAAATTTTCCGGGAGTTACCGTAGACAGGAAAAGCGGACCGATAAGAGGTTATGATAATACTTCGGTCACCGACCTTCCCGGAATATATTCCCTTTCACCTTATACGTCGGAGGAAATCGTTTCCAGACAGTTTATTCTCGATGAAAAACCGAAAGGTATAATAAACATAGTCGACGCAACGAATATCGAAAGAAATCTCTATCTGACCCTTCAGCTTATGGAACTCGATATTCCTATGGTTCTTGCTCTGAACATGATGGACGAAGTCCGTTCCAACGGAGGAACCGTCAGAATAAACGATATGGAAAATCTTTTGGGAATTCCTGTCGTTCCGATTTCGGCAAGTAAAAACGAGGGTGTTGACGAACTTATAAAACACGCCGTTCATGTCGCTAAATATGCTGAAAAACCGAAAAGAACCGATTTCTGTCGGGACGATGACCGAACGGGAGCCGTTCACCGTGCGATTCACAGTATAATGCACCTTGTTGAGGACCATGCGGTAAGAGCCGATATCCCCGTAAGGTTTGCCGCAGGAAAGCTGATAGAGGGCGATAAACTTGTTCTTGACGCCCTGAAACTTGACGAAAACGAGACGGAGACCGTCGAGCATATAATAGTCCAGATGGAAGAGGAAAGCGGACTTGACAGAGCCGCCGCAATAGCGGATATGCGGTTTTCGTTTATAACGGGTCTTTGCGATAAGACGGTCGTAAAGCCGAAAGAAAGCAAGGAACATATCCGCAGCCGCAAAATCGACAGGATACTTACCGGGAAATATACCGCAATTCCCTCGTTTATAGCGATAATGGGGCTTGTTTTTTATCTTACTTTCAATGTTATCGGTTCTTCCCTTCAAAATCTTCTTCAAATGGGAATCGACGGTCTGACCGAGATGGTAAACAGCTTTCTGATATCTGTAAACGTAAACGAAACAGTACGTTCTCTTATTATAGACGGAATATTTACGGGTGTCGGCAGCGTTGTCAGCTTTGTTCCGATAATAGTTGTGCTGTTCTTTTTCCTTTCGCTTCTCGAAGACAGCGGCTATATGGCGAGAGTTGCGTTTGTTACCGATAAACTTCTTCGGAAAATAGGTCTTTCCGGAAGAAGTATCGTTCCTATGCTGATAGGGTTCGGTTGCACCGTTCCCGGAGTTATGGCAAGTCGAACTCTTCCGTCTCAGAGAGACAGAAGAATGACGGTAATTCTTACGCCGTTTATGAGCTGTACCGCCAAATTGCCGATATACGGCTTCTTTATTCAGAACTTCTTCCCGAATTACAGCGGCCTTATTATGATAGGGATCTATCTTCTCGGAATCGCTGTCGGAATCCTTGTTGCTCTCGTGACCAAGGA
>CAKSPP010000107.1 GCA_934481505.1 uncultured Eubacteriales bacterium | reverse complement strand
GTCGTCAACTTTTGCAATGCCCTCGCATATAGCGTCGGCAAGCTTTGCGTCTTTTGCCGCCATGTTATACATCGCTCCGTGCGGCTTGACGTGCTGCATTTCTATTCCCTCGGCTTTGCAGAAAGCGTTGAGAGCTCCGACCTGATACATTATATATGTTTTCATGTCGGCGGGGGATACGTTCATATTTCTTCTTCCGAAACCGACAAGGTCGGGATATCCGGGGTGAGCCCCTACCGCAATGCCCGCTTCCGCCGCGATACGGACGGTTTTTGCCATAACGCCGCTGTCTCCGGCGTGCCAGCCGCAGGCTACGTTTGCCGACGAAATAAGCGGAATAACCTTATCGTCGCAGCCTATTTTATACGCACCGAAGCTTTCGCCGAGGTCGCTGTTCATATCTATTTTTTTCATTTTTTGCCTCCGTCAGTTTTTGAGAGAACTGTTTTTGATGTCGGTTATAAACATATGACCCGGAGAATGGGTGATTGCGAATTCGGGTTTTGCCGCCATCAAAGCCGCCTGAGGGGTAACTCCGCAGGGCCAGAAAACGGGGATTTCGCCCTCTTTAATCGTTACGCTGTCGCCGTAGTCGGGCTTTGTTATGTCTTTAATGCCGATTTTTTCGGGCGAACCGAAATGCACGGGTTTTCCGTGAACGCGGGGCATCGAGGCTGTTACAACAGTCGCTCTTATCGCGTCGGCTTCGGTCATCGGTCTCATCGAAACGACCATATTGCCGTGGAAAATGCCCGCGGGCGTGCAGGGAATATTCGTGTTGAACATCGGAACATTGCGTTTTTCTTCGATGTGTCTTACGGGAATATCGGAAGAAAGCAGCTCCGCTTCAAAGGAAAAGCTGCATCCGATAAGGAACGACACGAGGTCGTCACGCCAGAAAGACGAAACATCGGTATATTCGCCCTCCAAATTTCCGTTTTTCCAGATTCTGTATTTCGGGATATCGGTTGCGATATCCGCGTCTTTTGCTATATACGAAAGAGTGCGTGAGCCTGCGTCGGAAACTTCGAGCAGCGGACACGATGTCGGGTTTCTCTGTGCGAACAGAAGAAAATCATACGCTTCTTTTTTCGGCAGAATTACGAGATTTGCCTGTGCGTAACCGTTGCACATTCCCGATGTATTATAATCAATTTTTCCCTCTCTTATGAGTTTTCTTACTTCCAAGGGGGAGGCGTTCGAATAATCCATATCTTCTTTGCTCCTTATTCCATTTTCTTTTTGAGAATATTGAAATATTTTTCTTTTTCTTTTTTGATTTTCTGTGCGGTCTCAACATCGGTTTTTTCAAAACGGACTTTCTGACCCGGCATAAGTCTGCCGCATTTCGGCATGTCCGAAGAAATAACCGTCACGGGTTTTGCGTAGCCTCCCGTCGTCTGCCTGTCGGCACACAGAATTATCGGCTGACCGTTTTTCGGGATCTGAACCGAGCCCGAAACAATTCCGTCGGAAATGATGTCCGAGCCGTTCAACGCTTTTACCGGTTCGTCGCCCGAAAGGCGGATCCCCATTCTGTCCGACGCGGGAAGAACTTTATATTCTCTTGAAAAGAATTTGTCGAGTTCTTCTGCCGAAAACATATCGTCCTGCGGACCCGGAATTGCACGGAGCAAAACCGTTTCTTCCTTTTCGGGGGGCGTTATTTTTCGGTTTTTAATCGATTTTAGCGGCAATGTCTCTTCAGTCGGAAGTTCGTCGCCCATTTGAAGTTTTCTTCCCTCAAAACCGCCCATTCCTATTTTTAAGAATGTCGAACGGCTGCCCGAAACTTCGGGGACGGCAATTCCGCCTCTTACGGCAAGATATGCTCTGCACCCCTCGGTTATGTTTCCGACGGTTATGTAGTCGCCCTTTTTTAAGAAAAGGGTTTCATAAGCTGAAAAGTTTTCGCCGTTTACATATACCTCTCTTGCACCGCCCGTTACCGCGACATAAAGATTGCAGAGAGCTACGGCGGAAATGCCTGTGAGGGTCATTTCGAGAACCGCGTCGAAGTCGTCGTTTCCGACAAGGATATTAGCTTCTCTCATCGAGTCTTCGTCCATTGCTCCGCACTGCGAAAAGCCGAGAGCGGCGTTCCCTGTTCTTCCGCCGTCCTGAACGGTGGTTAAAAGTCCGGGTATTATTATACGGAGAGCTTTCATTTTGAACCCTCCTTTATTATGCGGTGTTCGTATTTTCCGCTTTTTACAAGTCCGTCGATTTTATCGAACTCTTCTCTTGTTATTTTTTCAAAACGGATATATTCTCCGCTTTTATATAAGATAGGTTCTTTTCTTTCGGGGTCGAACGGCAAAAGAGGTGTTTTTCCGATGAGCCGCCAGCCTCCGGGAGACGCAAGAGGGTAAATTCCCGTCTGGTTTCCGCCTATTCCGACGCTTCCCGCGGGAATTTTCGTTCGGGGGCTGTCAAGCCTCGGCGTTTCTATCCTTTTGTCAAGACCTCCGAGATACGCAAAGCCGGGAAGAAAACCTATCATATAGATAAGATAATCCGTCCCTGTGTGAATATTGACGACCTCTTCTTCGGTAAGCCCGTTGAGTTTTGCAACGTCCGGTAGGTCTTCGGCAAATTCTCCGTCATAGCAGACGGGGATAATATGTATCGTTTTTTCTTCGTTTCCGCCGCTTGCTTTTTTCGATTTCTCAATCGCCGTTTCAAGGTATGAAATAAGCTTTTTATGAGAAATTTCGGTCGGCGAATAAACGACGGTAAGGGAGCGGAAAGTCGGGATTGTTTCGGTTATTCCTTCCTTTTTGTCCGCTTTTATCAGGTCGTCGAGCTTTTTTACCGCTTTTCCTATCTCTGGTGAAATTTCGTTTCCGAATTCAACCGTTACGGCACAGTCTCCGCAGTCGAGTATCCTTACTTTCGGCATTTGTACTCCTTTTAATAAGTTTTCCGGTACATTTCTGTACCGGAAAAGCGTGTTATTTCTTGTCTTCGAAGAAGCCGAGCTTCAAGGTTCTGTTGAACCACTCTTTGCAGGTATCAACAAGCGAAAGAGAATTTTCAACGCAGCTTCTCATCAGCTTTACGACAGCACAGCATATCGTGTAATCCTGACCGTCGATTGCGGGGTTGAGCCAGCCGTACATATCTATCATGCCTGCTCTCGACGCGGCAAATATTGCCTCTTTTTCCATTTCGGGAGTGTGCATGAGGTTGATATCTTTTTTATACCACGCGATCGCGGCGATAATTCCGTAAACGCCCCAGTCGGAAACGGTTGCGGTAAGGAGGGTGTCGGCTTTTGTTGCCGCCATGATTCCTCCGTTGCAGCCGCAGCGGCAGGTGTCGGCGTCGGCGGCGTAAGGAACATATTTTGTTATCTGTTTTTCAATGGTTCCCATTCCTATTTCGTTGCCGAGGTCGCCTATCGAAAATGTCGGAATCTTTCTTTCCTTTGCAATGTTGAACATTACATCGGCTTTTGCCTGCATATCCGAAACGTCAAGACCCGTTGCGTTGTGGTAAATTCCGTTTTTGTTCGCTCCCGGTGCTTCGTTCGTTATAACCGCGGCGGGCTTTTTGTCAAGAAGCTCTTTTGCCTGCTTTTCGGCTTCGTTTTTATCCTTTGTAAAAGGAACGACAGCCATTGCCGCGGGAAGATTCATAATTTCTTCGGGCGAATTGTAAAGGTGAAGCCCGACGACCGGTGCCATCGCTTTTACTGCCGGAAGATTTCCTTCGGGACAAACGACGACGGGTTTAATTCCGAGAAGCACGAGCGTTCTGCAAAGAAGCACGGTGCTAATAATTCCGTCCGTTTCGGGAACTCCGAACGGGGGAAGAACGAAACCGGAAATGATATAAACAAGGTCGCCCTCTTTGACGGTTTCAAGAAGTTTTTTCGCAAAGTTTGTGGTGAGGGGACTGCCTGCATATTCCCTTGCCGCAGGGTAGAGAATACGGCAGACGCCGTAGCCTCTCGGGTCAAGGTTCATTAAAGAGTCAAGGTCTTCTCCTATGTTATATTCCGTAAGAGTATATTGATCCATCTTTGTCGCCTCTTATCTTCCGCCGGTCTTTTCGATGAAGTCTTCGACAAGAGCGTCCTGGATCTTTTTGAGCATTTCGGGAGCTTTGCCGCCTACCGGAGTTCCGTCAACGTCGGAAACCTGGAGACAGAAAGAACCGGAGGACGAAACGATAACTTCGTCGGCGTCCATAAGTTCGGACATAGTGAACGGTCTTTCGTCAACGCCGTAGCCGAGAGCCTTGCAGGTCTTGATAAGATGTGCACGGGCAATGCCGGGGAGAATGAAGTGGTCTGCGGGGTGGGTTACAAAAATACCGTCTTTGATTATATGAACGTTGGAGTGAGCACATTCGGTAACGATGTCTCCTCTGTGGAAAATACATTCCGCAACGCCCTTTTCTTCCGATTTCTGAGCCGCAAGAACGCTCGGAATAAGGTTAAGGGTCTTGATGTTGCAATACTGGAAACGGTAATCCTCGGTGTGGGTTACCGAAATTTTTTCATATGTATTCTTTACGGGTGCGTGTTTGAGGGTTATCCAGAGGTTTGCTTTGCCTTCGGTCGGGAACGCGTGGTTTCTCATTCCGGTTCCTCTGGTTATCTGCCAGTAGACGAACTGATCGCCGCTGTCGACTTTGTTTACCATTTCATTGAGAATGTCCGCCATTTCTTTTTTGGAGCAGGGAGGAACGATTCCGAGAAGTGCGGCAGAATTGTAAATTCTGTCAATGTGTTCGTCGAGAGCGTAAATAATGTGATTGCGGCTGTAAGTAGCGTCGTAAACGCCGTCTCCGAACCAACATACGCGGTCGTTCATCGGTATTGTCATGTTTTCGATTTCATCGAATTTTCCGTTGTAGTAGCCAAGTGTTTTCATCTTTAATTCTTTCCCTTTCTCAATAATGATTTATAAGGTAAGTATAGCACACATTTATGCAATAATCAATGAAGAAAATGTTAATTATGTGTTGCTTTGTAAAAAAAACTTGTCAATAGTGGGGTAATTCACTCTTTTTTTGTGAAATATTATTGACATTTCGGGTAAAAGCCGCTATAATGAAGACAAATAAAACCCCAAAAAGGAGATAACGAAATGAACAGATTTGTTTTGAACGAAACTTCTTATC
>CAKSPP010000106.1 GCA_934481505.1 uncultured Eubacteriales bacterium | reverse complement strand
AAAAAGTCGGGCTCGGCGACCAACTCAACAAAAAGCCGAATCAGATGTCGGGCGGACAGATGCAGAGAGTCGCGATTGCAAGAGCTATCGTAAACGACCCCGAAATTCTGCTTGCCGACGAACCGACGGGAGCTCTCGACTCGCAGACGAGCGTTCAGGTTATGGATATATTAAAGGAAATATCCAAAGACCGCCTTATCATAATGGTCACCCACAACCCCGAGCTTGCCGAAAAATACGCGACACGCACTGTAAAACTTTTCGACGGTGAAGTAAAGGACGATTCGTCGCCCTACGTTTCGGAAATACCCGACAAGACCGACGAAGAAATAAAAAAGAACCGCAAGAAAAAATCGTCGATGTCGTTTTTCACCGCTCTTTCCCTTTCGAAAAACAACCTGATGACGAAAAAGGGCAGAACATTTCTCACAAGTTTTGCGGGATCGATAGGAATTATCGGTATTGCCCTTATCCTTTCGGTTTCGACGGGCGTTAAAAACTATATCGACGACGTTCAGAAAGACACTCTTTCGAACTACCCGATAGAAATTCAGAGAGAGTCGAAAGACCTTTCTTCGATGATTTCCGCTCTTTCGGGGAAAACCGACGGCAAAGCCGAACACGACCTCGACGGCGTTTACGAAAACAAGATGATGTATGAGCTGTCGAACTCTCTTTCGCAGGCGGAAACGACCGAAAATAACCTCAAAGCGTTTAAGAAATATATAGAAAATAACGAAGATTTCGCGAAATACGCCTCGGCTGTCCGCTACGGTTATGACGTAAATCTGAATATCTACACCAAAGACGGCGACGGAAAAATCGTCAAGAGCGACGCGATGGAGCTTATAACCGAAGTTATGGGCGGCGACAGCATTTATGCTCAGGGTTCTTCAATGTTTATGTCTTCTTCGGGATTTGACGTCTGGGAAGAACTTCTTTCAGGAAAAGACGGCGAAGTTGTGAGCGACGCCGAAAAGGAAAAATACACCCTTGTCGACGGCAAATGGCCCGAAAACTATGACGAAACGGTGCTTATCGTAAACGAAAGAAACGAAATAAGCGACCTTACGCTTTACGCTCTCGGGCTTAAAACAAAAGCCGAAATTCTTTCGGATATGGAAAAGGCTGCGACGGGCGAAGTTGTAAACACCGAAATTTCAAAGCACGGCTATGACGAAATTCTCGGCAGAACTTTCAGGGTTATTCTTTCGTCGGATATCTATAAAAAGAACGCCGACGGCGACTATGAAGACTTAACAGAAACCGACGCGGGTCTTTCCTATCTTTACGACAATTCCGAAACGGAGCTTAAAATCGTCGGAATTATCAGACCGAACGAAGATTCGAATATGATGTCGTCAGGCGGCACGATAGGCTATACCTCGCTTTTGACCGACAGAATAATAAATCTTGACGGCGAAAGCGAACTGCTCCGTGAACAGCTTGAAAACAAAAAAACCGATATACTTACGGGGCTTCCTTTCAAATCGGAAATTTCAGACGACGAAGAAGCGGAAACCGTGAAGAATTGGTTCTCTTCGCTTTCCGCCGAAGACAAAGCAAGAATTTATATCGAAATAAAATCAAAACCGACAGACGAATATGTCAAAACGGCAGTCGAACAGTACACGGCGAACCTTGACGACGCGGCAATGCGGGAGATGTTCAAACAGGCGATGAGCCAGAAAATGACTCTCGACGAAAAGAGCATTGAAGATTACGTTTCGGGGCTTGACGAACAAACTCTCCGCGGATATATCGAAGAAATGGCGACGGCTTCGGTTAAAGAGCAGTATGCGGCAGGGGTAAAAGCTCAGTTTGCCGCTCTCCCGACAGACAGGGTATCAGCCCTCTTTGACGCCGAAGAATTTTCCGACGACGATTACAAAACGTTTTATACCGATTTTGCGTCGGAGATAGTTTCGGACGCCACCTACGACGAAAACATCAAAAAGCTCGGATATATCGACAAGGAAGACCCTTGGACGATGGAAATATACGCCGACAGTTTCGAAAACAAGGATAACATATCTTCCCTTATTTCAAAATATAATGAAACCGTCGCGGAAGACGATAAAATAAACTATACCGACTATGTCGCTTTGCTGATGTCTTCGATAACGACGATAATCGACGCGATATCTTATGTTCTTATCGCATTTGTCACGATTTCTCTTGTCGTTTCGTCGATAATGATAGGAATAATCACCTATATTTCGGTTCTCGAAAGAACAAAGGAAATCGGAATTCTGCGTTCTATCGGAGCGTCGAAAAAAGATATTTCGAGAGTATTCAACGCCGAAACGCTCATTGTGGGCTTTACGGCAGGGGTTATAGGAATTTTGCTTACTCTCGGACTTGACCTTATAGTAAATATCATTCTGCATTCACTTACAGGCATTGAGACCTTAAATGCGTCTCTTCCGCCGATCGCCGCGGCAATTCTCGTTGCGATAAGTATGTTCTTAACATTTATCGCAGGGCTTATACCGTCGAAAATTGCGGCGAAAAAAGACCCGGTAACGGCGTTGCGGACTGAATAAAAAAAACGGGACGGAGGATAATAATGAAAAAGAAAGAAAAACGCGTCAGGACAAAGGAAGAAAGAGCGGAAAGAACCTCGAAAATAATTTATTTCGTAGTGCTTATAAGCTTTATTCTTCCGATAATCTACCTTATTTTAAGACTTTGTTTTCCTGACCTGATAAAAGGAACGGGCAGATCGGATTCGGATTATGTTTTAATGCTGCTGCAATGTATTCTGGGAGCGATTGCAATAAACCTTCCGAGCTTCCTTTCAAAAAGGCTCAACATCAAAATTCCGCGTTTCTTGGCGTTGATGTTCCTTATTTTCCTTTACTGTGCGATCTTCTTGGGTGAAGTCGCAAACTTCTATTACAGAATCCCCCATTGGGACGACGTTCTGCACTTTTTCAGCAGTATGATGACCGGATTTTTGGGCTTTATGATAGTGTCTATCCTCAACGGTCACGAAAACGTAAAAGTAAAGATGTCACCGTGGTTTGTCGCACTTTTCGCTTTCTGTTTCTCGGTAACGATAGGTGCGGTATGGGAAATTTACGAATTCACGGGCGACGGCATTTTGGGACTCAACATGCAGAAATTCCGTCTTGAAGGCGGAGCAGACCTTGTGGGAAGAGCTGCTCTTACCGACACTATGAAAGATATCATTGTCGACTGTATCGGTGCGTTTACGGCGTCACTCTTGGGCAGACTTTCGCTTGTAAACAAAAAAGGCATGGTTTATGATTATTATAAAGACGACGCTATAACAGGCGGCGACAAAACCAAAGGAGACGATAACAAATGAAAGAACTGAAAGGTTCAAAAACCGAAGCAAACCTCAAAACGGCGTTTTCGGGAGAAAGCGAAGCGAGAAATAAATACACCTACTTCGCTTCGGTCGCGAAAAAAGAGGGCTATCAGCAGATAGCGGCTATTTTCGAAGAAACCGCGGCAAACGAAAAGGAACACGCAAAAATGTGGTTCAAAGAGCTCGGAGGTCTCGGAACGACAGCCGAAAATCTGCTTTCCGCCGCAGAGGGCGAAAACTACGAATGGACGGATATGTACGACCGTTTCGCAAAAGAAGCCGAAGAAGAGGGCTTTGAAAGAATCGCAACTCTTTTCAGAGGCGTTGCGGCAATCGAAAAAGAACATGAGGAAAGATACAGAAAACTGCTTGCAAACGTCAAAGAGGGCGAAGTTTTCGAAAAAGGCAGCGTTGTTATCTGGCAGTGCAGAAACTGCGGACATATCGTCATCGGAACAAAAGCTCCCGATGTCTGCCCCGTCTGCAACCATCCGCAGGCTTATTTCCAGGTCAAACCCGAAAATTATTAAAAATACTTTTTTGGCAGCCGTCCTATTAAGGGCGGCTGTTTTTTATCAAATTTGTAAATTTATTTTACATTGACTATAAAATTTACTTGTTTTTTCAATATATTTGTGATATACTGATAATGATAAGTACGGAAAGGAGAAAGATATGGATAAGAAACTGTTCAAAAGCCTTATGTGGCTTATAACAGCGGCTGTCGTCATCGTCGTATGCTGTTTGCGGTTCGACAGCATAACATCGGCTCTTTCACTTGTTTTGTCTCTTCTTTCTCCGCTTATTGTCGGACTGATAATCGCGTTTATCTTAAATCCGGCGTATGAGTTTTTCCGCAGCCTTTACAGCGGCGAAAAGAAACTTAAATTTTTCAAAAAGAAAAACGCCGCACAGAGAAAGCCCAAAACCGTTGTCGCAAAGAAATTCAGAAAAGCCCAAAAGAAACTTCCGAAAAGCTTTTTTCCGACGGTTTTCGCTCTCGTCACGACTTATTTTATCTTTTTCCTTATAATCGTTCTTCTTTTTTCGCTGCTTATTCCGCAGCTTGCAGAGTCGTTTTCGCTGTTTTCTTCAAACATCGAAACATATCTTTCGAACCTCAAAACGTTCCTTGATTCGCTTGCGAAGAGCCTTAATATGGAAGACACGCTTTATCCCGCGATCGAAAGCGGAATAAAAGGGCTGCTCGGCAATCTTTCAAATCTCGTTGTGGGAATTGTCCCCCGAATTTTCGATATTACGATGAGCATTGCCCTTTGGACGGCGAATATCATTATAGGTTTTGTTTTGTCGGTCTATGTTCTTGCGGGCAAGAAAACGCTTTCGGAGAGAATAAGAAATTTCACCGAAGCTATCTTCGACGAAAAGACGAACGACAGAATTTATTCCGTTTCGTCCCTCACCTATAAAACTTTCAGCGGCTTTATAACCGGAAGACTTCTTGACGCCTCCTGCGTCGGGGTTCTCTGCTTTATCGGCATGCTGATTTTCCGCTTTGACTATCCGCTTCTTATAAGCGTTATTATCGGAGTTACCAATATAATTCCGTTTTTCGGACCGTTTATCGGCGGTGTTCCGGCGGCGTTTATCCTGCTTATGATAGACCCGTGGGAGGCTGTCTGGTTCGTTGTATTTCTTGTTATTTTACAGCAGCTTGACGGAAACATTATAGGCGTGCGTATCGTCGGCGACTCCGTCGGGCTTCCGCCTATCTGGTCGCTTGTGGCAATACTTGTCGGCGGCGGACTTTTCGGGTTTGTCGGAATGATACTCGGAACTCCCGCTTTCGGCGTTCTTTATACTTTACTCAACCGTTCCGCAGAAAAAAATCTGCAGAAAAAACACATTATCTCGAAATAGTTTTCGGAGGT
>CAKSPP010000105.1 GCA_934481505.1 uncultured Eubacteriales bacterium | reverse complement strand
AAAATATTATCCACGCGACCCGAAAAATTCTAAACAGGCAATAGCTCTTGCCGAAAACCGCTGCGAATACGATAACTCCCATAAAAGTTTTATAAAAAAATCCAATAAAACGACATATATGGAGGCTCATCATATCATTCCGATGAGTGCTCAGGGAAAGAGATTTATAAAAAGCGGTCTTGATGTTCCGGCAAATATCGTTTCTCTTTGCAGCGAATGTCATAATCGTATTCATTACGGTGAAGACGGAATGAAAATAGTTGAAAAACTCTTTAACGACAGAAAAGAACGCCTTGAAAAATGCGGGTTGTCAATTTCAATCGAAGAATTATATAAATGTTACGATAACAAGAAACAATAAATATATAATGGATAAAAAATTTGGAGGTCAATATGAAAAAAATACTGAGTTTATTTTTAGCTGCGGTGTTTATGTTTCTGTTTATTCCGGAAACAATAAGCCCCATGGTCTTTGAGGCGGCGGAATCTTCCGTTTCGCAGCTCGTCGACGGAGTATATTATAAAATTGACGGCGATCATGCCGTTGTTACCGGGTGCGACGCTGTTGCGTCCGCAATAACCGTGCGGGCGAAGTATAAAGATTATCCGGTAACCGAGATTGCGGATTCCGCGTTCAAAAACGCAGTTCTTGAAAAGGTTACGCTTTCCGACGGCATAACAAAAATAGGAGCGTCTGCTTTTGAAAACTGTACGAAACTTACGGAAATAACAATTCCGCAAAGCGTAACAAGTATAGGGGTTTCGGCATTCGGCAGCTGCACTGGACTTAAAAAAGTCAATATAACCAATATCGCAAAATGGTGTAGTGTCAATTTTGCGGAAAAATTGTCAAATCCTTTATATTATGCTCATGATTTATATCTTAACGGTACAAAAATTTCGGCTCTTACAATTCCCGTTGGTGTAAGAAACATAAGTAAATATGCCTTTTACGGTTGCAGCGGACTTACAAGTGTAAAGGTAACTTCCAGTGTAAGAAGTATAAGTGAATCTGCTTTTTTCGATTGCAGCGGACTTACAAGCGTAACGATTCTCAACGGTGTAACAAGTATAGGCAAACGAGCCTTTGTCAATTGTTCCGGACTTACAAGCATAACTATACCGAGCAGCATAACAAGTATAGGCGAATATGCTTTTGCCGGTTGTAAAGGACTCAAAAGAGTTGATATAACAGATCTTGCAAAATGGTGTGAAATCGATTTCGCAGATTCTTCTTCAAATCCTCTGTATTATGCTCATAGTTTATATCTGAACGGTACAAAAATCACCTCGCTTTTAATTCCGGCAAGCGTAACAAATATAAAAAATTATGCTTTTTCGGGTGGCTCCGAATTTACAAGCATAAATATACCCGGCAGTGTAACAAGTATAGGGAATTCTGTTTTTGAAAACTGTATGCGGCTTACGGAAATAACAATACCTCAAAGCGTAACAAGTATAGGGAATGCTGCTTTTGAAAATTGTAGGGGACTTGAAAATATAACAATCCCTGACGGCGTAAAAAGTATAGGATATTATACTTTTTACAATTGTACCGAACTTAAAAATGTAACAATTCCCGACAGCGTAACAAGTATAGGAAACGGTGCTTTTCTCTGGTGTAGCGGACTTACAAGCATAACGATTCCCGACAGCGTAACAAGTATAGGAGATTCTGCTTTTTCCGGGTGCGATGGTCTTACAAACATAACGATTCCCGACAGCGTAACAAGTATAGGAAAGAACTCTTTTTCCGGTTGTGAAGATCTGGTAATATTGACATCGGAAGGCAGTTATGCGGATACTTATGCAAAAGAAAATAATATTCCCGTTTGGTATCTATCGGAAACACCCGACTCTCCGATTCTTAAAGAATATAAATATGATAAGGCAAACGGAAAACTGATAATAACTGTTGACCAAGACGACAGTGAACGGTTTGAATACAGCACCGATTGTGTAACATGGCAGAAAGATCCGGTTCTTGAAGTAAAAATAAATTCCGACGGAAAATATAAGGTTTATCAGCGTGTCGCCGCGACTTTGGATTATAATGAAAGTTTTCCGAGCAAACCCACAATTATCGAAACCGCCCCTGTTCCGACTGTGTCTTCCGTTACGGAAACTTCCGTTATTCTGAATCCGACAGCCGGATTTGAATACAGAATGGATAACGGCGAGTGGCAGGACAGCAACATTTTTGATAACCTGCCGGTAAACAGCACTCACAATTTCTATCAGCGGAAAAAGGCGACCTCAACATCTCTTGCCGGGCTTGAAAGCTCTCCTGTTTCCGTTACGACCCTAAAACATGAACATACCGCCGTCGGCGGCTGGCAGACCGACGCAAGCGGACATTATAAACTTTGCTCCTGCGGTCAGAAATTCGACAGCGGAAAACATTCAGGCGGAGAAGCAACCTGTTCTTCGGTCGCGGTCTGTGAAATTTGCGGAACTTCTTACGGCGAAAAGAATTTAACCAATCATAAAAACACCGAAATCCGCGGAAAAGTAGCCGCAACCTGCAGCAAAGAGGGCTATTCGGGCGATACATATTGCCTTGATTGCGGTGAAAAAATCGTTTCGGGAAAAACGCTTGACAAACTGAAACATAACTATAAAGATGAGGTTGTTCCTCCGACTTTCGGCAAACAGGGCTATACTCTTCATACCTGCACTCTTTGCGGCGATACATATAAAGATAACTATACTTCCTATGTGCCGAGCGAAACCGACCCTGTTATAAAAGTCTCTTCCGTCTGCGGAATTCTCGGAAATCAGGTCAAAGTTGCCGTTTCTCTTAAAAACAATCCCGGTATCGTTTCTATGGCTCTGCAACTGAACTATGATGAAAATGTCCTGAAACTTATAAATGTCGAAGACTGCGGAGCTCTCGGAACGCAGGTTCACAGTCCGACCCTCGGAACGCCGTATTATCTCAACTGGGTAAACGACACCGCGACAGCGAACTTTACCGCAAACGGTGATATCGTCATTCTCACTTTTGAAGTTCTCGAAAACGCCGCACTCGGCAAAACCGCGGTAACCGTATCCTATACTCACGACAACTACGAAATATACGATAAAGACGGAACCGAAGTCAATTTCGCCGTCGAAAGCGGATATGTTGACGTTTCGGATATTCTTATAGGCGATGTGAACGGCGACGGCGTTGTAAACGGCAAGGACAGACTTCTTCTTACCCGCTGGCTTGCAAACTGGCCCGAAGCCATTGCCGAAGGAATAAATGAGGCAGCGGCTGACGTCAACTGCGACGGAAAAGTAAACGGTCTTGACCGTCTTATCCTCACCCGTCATCTTGCTCGTTGGGAAGAATATGCAACCCTGCCGTATACGAAATAATTTATCCGCAGAAAATGTATTTCAAATATGATTTTTCTGCAAAAAAAAGGTTGACATTTCAACTCTGTTGTGTTATTCTTATAGTAGTATTTTAATCTGAGAAAATCCGAATATATGTCGGTTCCGGCGACGGTCGTTTTACAATTCCGTTAGGGCTTTGCAGGGCTGCCGCCGCGGACGGCATTTTTCGTTTTTTTCTTGTCAAAATCAATAAAATCACGGGAGATTCCCGAAAAAATCAAGGAGGTTCTTTTAATGAAAAGAACGCTGTCATTTATTCTTGCGATAATGATGGTCATTTCTCTCGGCACCTGTTTCTCGGTTAACGTCACAGCCGAAGAAATCTATGTGCCCGAAGACGGTACAATGCAGAACATCGAAATCGCAAAAGTAACGGCCGCTC
Organism: uncultured Eubacteriales bacterium; assembly: GCA_934481505.1. Classification (GTDB taxonomy): domain Bacteria; phylum Bacillota; class Clostridia; order Oscillospirales; family UBA644; genus Geddesella. The sequence continues at coordinate 1,488 of CAKSPP010000105.1, read as the reverse complement.
CGACTATGGACGGTAAAGTCGATTCTTCCTATTCGAAGATTTTCGACATCTCGGGTGCCGATACCTGGTATCTTAAACCCGACGATTCGGGAGCTCTTGTCTGGGGAAGAGACAATCACGCAACTGTTGACTACAACAGCGAATCAAGACGTTACGACGCTTCGGAAAATCCCGAACGCACCTCTTCCGAATGGTATAATTCCAGAATAGAGGGCTATGCTTCCTGGGACGCAACAAACCTCTATCTCTGCATCGTTATAACCACTCCTCACGAAATAAACGATAACCGCGGCGGCAGAGACTCATGGATGGGCGATGATCTTGAAATCGCGGTTCAGAATGTGTCGAAAAATGCCGCTACCAAATTTGTAATGTCTCAGGTTGCCGGTGCTTTGCAGGTTTATCCTGCCGATGTCGCAGGCCTCGGAATAAGCAAGAGCAAAACTTACGATACCACCGGTCTTGTCAATAAAACCAAAACTCTTCCCGGCGGCGGTTTTTATAAAACCGAAACCGGCTATGTTTACGAACTTACTCTCGCTTGGAAAACAGGGTTCGGTATAACCGCGAAATCCGGAGATTCGATACCCTTTAACGCAGCCGTAAACTTCAATAATGCGGCAGCCGATGCCGCAACTTCCTGCGGCATACAGGCAGGTGCCGGTATCTATAACGAGGGCGGTAAAGTAAACCTTCTTACCAAAGACAGCGACAATAAGAGCCTCGGCTTTGCTATCAAACTTGTCGATTCGATTCCCTGTGCACATACAAATACCGAATGGGTCGCAGGCAAAGCTTTCTCCGCAACGGAAGGTTCCGGAACGGAACACAAGGTCTGCAAAGACTGCGGCAAAAAGCTTACCACAAGATATGTAAACGAAGCCGCCGAAGCTGCAATTCTCGTTTCAAGTGCTTCCGCAAAAGTCGGCGAAGAAGTTGAAGTAACCGTTGCTCTCAAAAACAATCCCGGTATTGTTTCCATGGCTCTTGCCGTTGAATTTCCTTCGGCACTCACTCTCGTCGAAGTAAAGGACGCAGGAAAGCTCGGTGCGACCGTTCATAATCCGTCGCTTGTAAGTCCCTATTACCTCAACTGGGTAAACGATACCGCAACAACGAACTTCACCGTCAACGGCACTATTGCAACTCTTAAATTCAAAGTAAACGAAAATGCCGCAGACAATGCCGAATATGATATCAAAGTATCGTATACTCCCGATAACTACGAAATATACGACAAAGACGGAAACGAAGTCGATTTCGCAATAGAAAACGGTAAAATCACCGTTACTCCCTGTAACCATACCGGCGGCGAAGCAACCTGTATTTCTCCCGCAATCTGCGAAATCTGCGGAAAACCTTACGGCGATGTAAATCCCAACAATCATAAGAATACCGAATACCGCAACGCACAGGAACCTACCTGTAACGAAAAAGGTAAAGAAGCGGATCTCTTCTGTCTCGACTGCCAAAAAGTCGTAAAAGAGG
>CAKSPP010000104.1 GCA_934481505.1 uncultured Eubacteriales bacterium | reverse complement strand
AAGAGCCTTGAAAAAACGTTTGACGTCGTTTATGTTTCTCCCGATAAAAGCGGGAAAATTTCAGCCGAAAGCGTGCTTGAAAAAATAACGCCCGATACCGCTCTTGTAAGCATTATGCACATAAATAACGAGACCGGGGCAATAAACGAAATAGGTGAAATCGCCGAATACACCAAAAGACTCGGAGTTCCTTTCCACACAGACGCAGTGCAGGCGTTTCTCAAAACTCCGTTCAGATATTCAAAGGTCGGAATGGCGTCGGTAAGCGGACATAAAGTTCACGGTCCGAAAGGCGTCGGGGCATTGTATATCGCAAAAGATATCAAGGCAAAACCCGTAATATTCGGCGGCGGTCAGGAAAGAAACATTCATTCGGGAACGGTGAATACTCAGGGAATTGTCGCATTTGCGGCAGCCGTAAAGGAAGAAGCCGAAAACCTCGAAAAGAATATGCAAAAGGTCAAAATTCTTGCCGACAGAACAAAATCCGAAATAGAGAAACTCGGCGGAATTATCGTTTCTCCCGAAAACGCGTCAGACTATATCGTTTCGGCGGCGTTCAAGGGATATATCGCCGAAAATATATTGCATTATCTTTCGAGAAAAGATATTTTCGTGTCGACGGGGTCGGCGTGTTCCTCAAAAAAAGGAAGCCACGTCATGGCGTCGCTCGGGCTTTCGGAATATTCGAAAAACACGCTCCGCATAAGCTTTTCTTCCTATAACACCGAAGAAGATGTCGAAATCTTCACGCACGAATTAAAAAACGCACTCGGCGAAATAATCCATTCATAAGGAGTTTTTATGAAAGAACTTATAATGCTCAAATACGGGGAAATAATACTCAAAGGACAGAACCGTTACCGCTTTGAAGATATGCTTATAAAAAATGTCAAGGCGGCTCTGCGTTCTTTCGGAAAGGTGAAAGTCTACGCCGCTCAGTCGACCGTCTATGTCGATTTTTTAAGCGAGGACGCGGATATCTCGGCGGCTGTCGAAATGCTTAAAAAAGTCTTCGGATTTTCTTCTCTCTGCCGTGCTTACCGTGCCGATTACGATTTCGAAAAGGCAAAGGAAGAGACGGCGGAATATCTGAAATTCGACCTGATGTCGAAAAAGACTTTCAAGGTCGTCGCCAAAAGAGCGGACAAACACTATCCCTATAATTCAATGCAGATAGGTGCTTTGATGGGAGAATATCTTCTCGACCGTTTTTCAAATCTTTCGGTCGATCTGCATAACCCCGAAATAACCGTTTATGTCGAAGTAAGAGAGGGAAATCTCTATGTCCACGCAAACCCCGAAAAGGGAGCCGGAGGACTTCCGTCGGGGACTTCGGGACACGGGCTTTTAATGCTTTCGGGCGGAATCGACAGCCCGGTTGCGGGCTATAAAATGGCTCGCCGCGGAATGAGACTTTCCGCAATCCATTTCGAAAGTCCGCCGTATACTTCCGACAGAGCAAAAATGAAAGTCGAAAAACTTGCGAAAAAAATCGCGGTCTATTCTTCCGAAATAAAACTTTATGTCGTCGAATTTACCGAAATACAGGAAAAGATAAGAGACCTCTGTCGCGAAGACCTGTTTACGGTCATCATGCGTAGGGTAATGCTCCGAATAGCAAACAACGTTGCCGAAAGATACGGGGCGGGAGCGATAATCACGGGCGAAAGCCTCGGTCAGGTCGCGTCGCAGACCATGAACGCGATAATCTGCACCGACAAGGTAAGCAGTCTCCCCGTTTTCAGACCGCTTATCGGCGACGATAAACAGGAAATAATTGATATTTCCACCCGTATAGGAACTTACGAAACATCGATAGAGCCCTACGAAGACTGCTGCACCGTCTTCACTCCCCGCCATCCGAAAACTTCTCCTAAACTCGAAGAAGTCGAAAGGGAAGAGGAAAAACTCGGACTTGACGAATTGCTTAAAGATGTCGTTATAAATACAGAGGAAATCTTTCCGGAGTTATAATAATGAATGAACTTGTTTCGTACCTTATTGAAAATAAACTGAAAATCGCGACTGCGGAAAGCTGCACCGGCGGACTTCTCGCGTCCCGTCTTACCGATATTCCGGGCGTTTCGGAAGTTTTCGAAATGGGAATAGTTTCTTATTCAAACCGCATAAAAAACGAATTTCTCGGCGTCAAAAGCGAAAATCTCGAAAAATACGGAGCGGTTTCGGAAGCCGTCGCAAAAGAAATGTCAAAAGGCGTCGCGAAAAAAGCGTCTGCCGATATCGGTGTCGGAATAACCGGAATTGCAGGTCCCGGCGGCGGAACAAAGGAAAAACCCGTCGGAACCGTCTGGCTTTCTTTCTATTTTGCAAAAACGGACGAAAACCCGGCGTATCTTTTGTCTCTTTCGGGTTCGAGAGCTGAAATCCGCAACTCGACCTGCGACGAAGCGGTAAAAAGACTGAAAGATTATTTCAATATATAAGGAGAAACGGATATGTGTACTGCCGCGACTTATAAAACAAAAGATTTTTATTTCGGAAGAACGCTTGACTATGAGTTTTCCTACGGCGAGGAAATCGTCGTCGTTCCCCGAAATTTTCCTCTTGATTTCAAATATCTGCCTGCAAAACACGAACATTTTGCGGTGATAGGCACGGCTCATGTTTCTGACGGCTATCCGCTTTTTTACGATGCGGTAAACGAAAAAGGACTCTGCGTCGCAGGGCTTAACTTTGTCGGAAACGCTGTTTACCGAGAAAATAAACCCGAAAAAACAAATATCGCACAGTACGAATTTATCTTGTGGCTGCTTTCTTCGTTTGAAAACCTTACGGAAGCGAAAAAAGCTCTCGAAAGCCTGAATATAACAAACGACGCTTTCGGAGCTTTTCCGCCTGCGTCTCTTCATTGGATAATCTCCGATAAAACGGGAGCAGTAACGCTCGAATCGGTTTCGGACGGCGTTAAAATTTACGATAATCCCGTAGGCGTGCTTACAAATAATCCGCCTTTCGATATCCAGATGTCGGTTCTTAACAACTATATGGGGTTGTCTCCCCGTCAGCCCGAAAACGGTTTTTCAAAAGACCTTCCGCTGAAAACTTACAGCCGCGGAATGGGGGCTTTGGGGCTTCCCGGCGACCTTTCGTCGATGTCGCGGTTTGCGAGAGTCGCGTTTACCAAAATGAATTCGGTATCGGGCGACAGTGAGGACGAAAGCGTCGGACAGTTCTTTCACATTCTCGGCTCCGTCGACCAACAGAGAGGCTGCTGCGAAGTCGGAGAGGGAAAATACGAAATCACGATTTATACTTCCTGCTGCAACGCCGATAAGGGAATTTACTATTATACGACCTACGGAAACCGCAGAATTACCGCTGTCGATATGCACTGCGAAGACCTTGACAAAAAAGAAATTATCCGCTATCCTATGATTACGGGCGAAGATATTTTAAGACAAAACTGAACGGAGACCGATATGAAAATTGTTGTTTTGGGTGCCGGAGGCTGGGGAATTGCCCTTGCTTTGAAATCCTTTTTTAAGGGAAACGAAACTTATATCTGGTCGCCTTTCGAAAAAGAGGTTTCGTCTCTTAACGAAAAAAGAGAAAGCGAAAAACTTCTGCCGGGCGTGAAAATCCCCGAAGAAATAAAAATAACCTCCGATATTTCGGTTTGCGAAAATGCCGATATAACGGTTATCGCGACCCCGTCCTTTGCCGTAAGAGAAACTGCCGCAAGACTTAAAAACATAAATTGCGGAATTGTCGTTAATGTCGCAAAAGGCTTTGAAAAGGGAAGTATGTTAAGGCTTTCCGAGGTTATAAGAAGCGAACTGCCGCAGGCGGATGTCGTGGTTCTTTCGGGACCGTCGCACGCCGAAGAAGTGTCGAGAAACGTTCCTACGGCAATAGTCGCGGCGTCCGAAAACGAAACCGCCGCAAAGACCGTTCAGGCGGCATTTACGGGCGAAAATTTCAGGGTATACACCAACAGGGATATAATAGGCGTCGAAGTCGGCGGAGCCGTAAAAAACGTTATCGCGGTCGCCGCGGGAATCGAACACGGCTTGTCTCTCGGAGACAACACCAGAGCCGCTCTTATAACAAGAGGACTTACCGAAATGTCACGCCTCGGGGTTGCTATGGGGGCAGATGTTAAAACCTTTATGGGACTTGCGGCTCTCGGCGATTTGGTCGTTACCTGTATGTCGGAACACAGCCGCAATAACCGTTTCGGGAACCTTGTCGGACGCGGTGTTCCCGTCGCCGAAGCTCTTGAAAAAGTCGGAACGGTCGAGGGATATTACGCCGTAGCCGCTGTCTGCGAGCTTGCCGAAAAATACGGCGTTTCAATGCCGATAAGCGAACAATGCTATGATATTTTATATAACGGAACGCCTCCGATGAAAGCCGTCGTGGCTCTTATGATGAGACCCGAACGTTCCGAAGAAGAAACCATAGATATAAAATAAAGGAGAATAATTATGGAAGTCAATGTTACAAAAGAAAATTTCGAAAAGGAAGTTCTTAACGCCGATAAAACGGTTCTTGTCGACTTTTGGGCGACTTGGTGTGCTCCTTGCCAGATGCTTTCTCCGGTAGTTGCCGAATTCGCCGAAGAACACCCCGAATTGAAGGTCTGCAAAATAAATGTCGATAACGAACCCGAACTTGCGATAAAATACGGAATAAACAGCATTCCCGCTCTTCTTCTTTTCAAAAACGGAGAAGTTGCCGCAACCACCGTCGGATTCTGCACAAAAGACGAACTTGAGGAATTCGTAAAATGAGAAATCTTCCTCTGAAACGCGTTTACAGGCATTTCAAGGGCGACTTCTATCTTCTCGAAGATATCGCAAAACATTCCGAAACGGGCGAAGAATATGCCGTTTACCGCAAACTTTACGGCGACGGCGGACTGTGGGTTCGTCCTCTTGAAATGTTCGCGGAAGAAGTCGACAGAGAAAAATATCCCGATTGTAAACAGAAATACCGTTTCGAACTTATGGAAATAAAAAGCAAAAAAACCGAGGAATAACTCCTCGGTTTTTCTTTTAATATCTTACAGCTCTTCCGCCCATTTGTCTATTTCTTTTTCCGATGTCTGCATGCTGCTGCCGTTAAAGCGGATATTTAATCCCTTGCCGACCGTTGCATTTTTGCAGGCTCTTTCAACATCCTTAAATGTGTGACCGAGCCAGCCGCCGTTCGTCGCGTAGGGGAATACCTGTTTGCCCGAAAAATCGGTCTGCGAAAGGAATGTTTTGACCGCGGGGGCAAAAGTGTACCACCAGACGGG
>CAKSPP010000103.1 GCA_934481505.1 uncultured Eubacteriales bacterium | reverse complement strand
ATGTAACACTTGATAAAATTATTAAGAATGCGGAGCAAAACACTACATTAGCTCTGTCTTTAAACACAAAAAAAGACATGGCTCTGTTTAAGGACTTGGGCAATTACTCTGCTCATAAGATTTGGTACAACTGTACACAAGGTGATATCAAACCCCACATATTAAAGTACAGAGCAATTATCGAGGAATTGATGTATAAAGCAGGATTGAAGTGAGGTGAAAATGATGAAAAATATTGACATGGCTGACCGAGATACACTAAAGAATATTTATAAAAAATTCGAAAGCGAAAGTGAAATAACCGTTTCATCGCCAGATTATAAAAAAGCATTGATTGATTATTTTGTTAATCAAGGGCTATTGACAAAAATTGATGCAAGTACACTCAGTGGTTGGGCTTATATTATTGGTCCTACACATGATGGAGAACTGACAACAAAAGAAACAGGCAATCCGAATTTTTCAAAAGTTGAAGCATTTATTGAACAAGGCAACGCAATTATGAAGGAAGAATATCATGTAACCGAACCTGGATTAGCGTTTCCGGATTATATTAGCGGACCAAAATCAGATCAATGGTTTAACGAAATTAGTATATTTAACAGCCGAACATTAATTAATCATCCGTTACATGACCAGATTGCAAAGGTATGTAAAAATCACAAACGGTCATTATCTGCTCACGAAGATATGATGGGATACTTGAAAGCACTTGCATCGGATGATGATTTTTGGAACGAAGCAAATTCAAGGGAGAACGCTATGACTATACATAGCGGAAAAACAATTGACCAATTACTTGCAGAAGATATAACGCGTTGCGAGGAGTTCCTTCGCAATCCGAACGACAAAGGAGGACAACAGCTTTATGTTGAAATTACGAGTAGATACGATAGCGTTATTGAAAATTTTGGAAACGGCCTTTATCAGTATTTTTCGGAACAGCATTTTTATGATCCGGAAGTGAGCGGAGAGTCACTCATACATAACATTAGGACACTACAAGGAAAAATGATATCATATCAAGCAACGCATTACACCGATACAGAAGCAAAATTTAATGGAGGAAAATCACTTTTGAAATACGATGTTTTTATATCGCATGCCAACGTGGATAAAATTGAATATGTCGAACAGTTAAAACAATCGCTTGATAAATTAAAAATTAATATATTCTACGATAAGGATACATTAGAATGGGGCGACAAATGGAAAGATAAAATATTAGAAGGGGTAAATCAAGCTGAATTTGCAATTATTGTGATTTCAGAGAATTTTTTTGGAAGAGAATGGACGGAAAAAGAGTTGAATGAATTTTTGAACCGTCAAAATAAAAATGGTCAAAAAACAATATTGCCGATTATTCACAACATCTCAGCAGAACAATTAAAAGTGAAATACCCTGATATATCGGAAATCCAAGCACTTGATTCATCAGAGTATTCTACTGATGAAATTGCTTTAAAATTTGCTGAGCAGTTAATTAAACGCTTAAAAGTATGAATTATTTCATTTTTACAGACGAAGCCGGGACCTATCAGAAATGTCCAAGCGATGCGCATATACGGAGTCACCCATTTTATATCCGAGCAAATGTATTGATGTCAATTGATGATTATCGTCAGTATCAAATTGACATGCAACGCATTAACGGCGAATATGAAATTCCGTTTGATGAAGAAATTAAATGGTCTGACCTGTGGAGCAAAACAAAACGCAATCCTCGAAACGATTTGATTGCACAAATGTCAGTTGACCGGTTAAAAGGATATTACCGCAAAGTATTTGAGACAGCAACTGCAAAAGAATCGGCCGAGTTTATATTTACTGTGACTGACATTGTAGGTCGAACATGTGGATGGAATGTTAAGCCATTATACAAGGCACACCTACAAGATGCATTTCAGCGAGTTCAAATGGATCTTAATAATACAGATGCTTTTGCAACATTTGTGATGGACGATCTAAACATTGATACTATTAAAGAAATTAAATCAGCCTGTCACGACTTTACAATGCACGGTGATTTTGTAAAATATAAAAACCTATATCAGGGAGTTCTTACTGAGAATAGCTTATATAGTCCCGGTATCCAACTTGCAGATTATGCGGCTGGTGTAATGAACGGCTATTTGCGAAAGAAAATCATATCACCTGACAATTATCAATTTGCATCAGATTTGTTTTCCAATTATATAACGCCACGAATACGGTCACATCCAACTGGTGTGGTGATTGGTTATGGCGTTATTGATATACCAAAGCGAACACCGTTTAGAAAGCAACTTGAGGCAATATTTTAAGATGCGAAAATCTGTTTATGCATAGTAATAGTACAGTTGAAAGCAGATATATGCTTTCGAGCATTAATAGTATTGATTGCGTAATCCATACCACAAACAGACCACGGCTGGCAAAACATCAGGTTGAATCCATAGCAAAACTTCTTCAATAACATATTATTATTCAAAAATCTAAGTACCAATGGCTCTTTCCGATTAAATTCGGAAAGAGCCATTTTTGTGCAAGAGTTTGATTAAAATTATCATTTTTCATAAAATCTTTTATTCGACACCTTAGTCGGCTTGCAGAAACGCAGGTCGATTGTTTTTTATATTTTCGAAAGCACACAGTTTTTTGTGGTGAGATAGTGTAACAGGTGAATGTAATTTTGGAATGCAACCAAATGACCGCAACTGTTTTGAAAGTGGATCCCGATATTTATTTGCAACCCCCCCAAAAAAATGTGCACGAGGGGTTAATTTTTCGATATTTTTTCAGCAATCCAATATAGAGAGCAGAAAACACACAAAAGCGACAGCCCCAAAATTAAATCAAAATATTTTCCCGTGAACTATGCATATTTTCTTTAGTTTTTGACGTTTAGTGGAGGGACTGATCACAGCACCTTGAAAATTGAATGACCGGCTGAATGGAGATATGACTTTGCCATGATGTATGCGGAAAGCAGACAGAGCGAAGCGACTGTGCGGTGAAATTCCGGGCGGGGATATAAAAACGCCATCAGGCAAAACGGCAATTTTTCGGAAAAGAGGTAATGCCTATGAGGGTATCAAAAAACAAAACTATCATTAAAGATTAAGGTGTGTCTCACACCTTAGCAAGCAGGGACTTTGTGTGCCGCAAAAGTCCCAATCACAGCCGAAATCGGCTGACTCTTTGGGGGCGCAGCCCCCAATCCCCCGTGAGAAAGGAGCTGATACTATACGGGAAAAGATATACGAATATCCGTAAGAGTTACGGATAAAGAAAAGCAAAAAATCACGGCAAAAGCAAAAAAGTGCGGGATATCCACAACCGAGTATGTAAGACAAAGAGCGTTAGGCTACGAACCGAAAACGGTTCCGCCGGATGCTCTTTTTGTTTTACTTGAAAAAATCGGCGGCTTGGAGGATAAATCCACTTCTTCAAAACTGAATAACCAAATTTACAATCTACTAAAAGAAATATCCGAAACTTTGCTATTGCCCGGAAAGGAGCGTGATGAAATATGGCTGTCACCGGATTCTGGCCGGTCTACGGAAACTTAAAGGCTACGCTTGACTACGCCGATAACCCCGATAAAACCACACCGAAAGAATATCTTGACAAGGATTTATATTCCGCCTTACGCTACGCAGAAAACGATAATAAAACGGACAGACAGGTTTTTGTCGGCGGTATCAACTGCTCAAAGCAAAACGCCTATACTGAGATGATAGCCGTACAGCGGCGGTTTGGTATGAAAGGTAAGGTTGTTGCCTATCACGGAATACAAAGCTTTAAGACGGGCGAAGTCACACCGGAGCAGGCGTTTGAAATCGGCAAGGAAACCGCGAGAAAGATGTGGGGAGATAGATATCAAGTGCTTGTGACTGTTCATTTGAACACGGATAACCTGCATTGTCACTTCGTCGTAAACCCCTGTTCATTCAAGGACGGCTCAAAGTTCAAGAACAAAATCGGTGATCATTTGGAGCTGCGAAAGGTATCCGATGAGGTTTGCCGAGAGCACGGTTTATATGTTCTTGAAAACAGCAACTTTTACAGCAAAGGGCAAAAGAAGGAATATTGGGCGCACAGAAACGGGCAGATGACGCACCGTGATATGTTGAAAAAGGATATTGACTATTGTTTACGGTATTCATCGAACGGCTCGGAATTTGAACGGCAACTCTGGGGACTCGGCTACTCTATCGACTGGCGGCGGTTATCTATTAAGCATAAAAGTTGGGACAGAGCCGTGCGGCTTAAAAGCATCGGGATTACCGAAACAACCCTTGAGGCGTGTTTCGCTAAAAACAAAGGTAACTATTACTTCTATGACGAATGGAACACTCATTTACCGTATAAGGCAAAGCAAGCACCCATTATCAGACTAATGAACCAACTTGATTTTACCGTAGATCACGCCAAAGATCCTTCGAAGGTACTTGTCAGCACGGTATTTTATATCATCCTATCATTGTTTGAAATAGCAAGGACAGTAAAAGATTTTGTTATTGCAGATGTTGAATTGCGGCATGAAGTACGCAATGTAAAGAAGTATGTTAGCGAATACCGCTTTTTGCAAGCTGAAAAGCTCAATACAATGACGGATATCAAAAATTATATTGACACAACTAAAGCGGAAATAAGCGAATTTGAACGCAGCCGCGCCCTTACCGATAACAAGCGCCGTCGAGCAAAAACACCGGAAGAAAAACAACAGTACAAGGATGAGCGCAAAGCCATAACCGAGCGCATTACGCCGTTACGCAAGAGGCTTAAACAGGCGGAGCAGATTTATAATAAGTCGCCCCGCCTTATTGATTTACTTGACAGGGAATATCAAATTGAAAGAAAAACTTATGAAAGGACGAAATAGTATATTGTTTACCGGCTTATATATTCGCGGACCTTAACGGGCAATTAACAACCACAAACAAATTCTTTGAAAGGCAGTAATTATGAAACAAACGAACTACGCTGCCGTTTCAATCATATTTTTATATACACAATTTTCTACAACAGAAACGGCAGACAAAAAGAAATTAAAATCAGGAGGAAAAACCTTATGAAAGAAACTAAAATGTCTGCCGAAAAGGTAGTAAAAGAACCTAAGCCGAAGCTTATGAACATTAAGCTTGAAAAGCTTCACCCATTTGAGAGCCACCCCTACAAGGTGCTTGATGATGAGTCAATGACGGAGCTTGTTGAAAGCATAAAAGAATGCGGATTGCTAAATCGCATTATCGTCCGCCCGCTTGAGGATAAACAGTATGAATACGAAATTATATCCGGACACCGCAGAGTGCGTGCAGCCGAGCTTCTTGAAATAAAAGAAATTCCGGCGGTTGTTCATTTTATCGACCGTGACCAAGCCACGATTTTAATGGTAGATTCAAACTGTCAGCGTGAAAA
>CAKSPP010000102.1 GCA_934481505.1 uncultured Eubacteriales bacterium | reverse complement strand
CTTCGGTTTTTTGCCGATCGGCTTCCTCTTTAACTTTGGAAACTTCTTTTTTAATCTTCTTTATATTTTCGTTAATAATGAGCGTCACAATAAGAATGACGGGTATCATTATAATCGTAAAAAAGCCGACCTTATCCGTAAGGACCGATAGTAAAACTGCCATAAAGTTCCCCTCCGATGAATACCATACTGTTTTTCCGATAAAGTTGCCTTTATCGACAAGTTGTGTATCCGCTGTTATATTTGCGTCACCTTGGGTTCTTAAAACCGTGCCGTTGTCTCCGTATCCGACGGCGACGACGCGGTGGGTTATGATATTTCCGAAAAGAGCAGGATCTTTTGAACGGAAGCAGACGATATCGCCCTCTTCGATTTTGGTTATATCCTCGCTTTTGGAAATTATAAGAGAACCCGTGCTTATCGTCGGCTCCATACTTCCGGTAACGACCCGGAAAAGGCTGTATCCCCCGACGGAGACATATCCTTTGACGGAGACCTGAATAAGAACGTAAAAGCAGAAAAGAACGGCAACGGTAAGCACCGCAGAGGAAATTATATTTCCGACTTTTTTGCCTTTTCGCCGTGATTTATCCGAAATCTGAGTGTCAGTTGTATCCATTGTTTAACCATTGCTCCCGGCAAGTTCAAGATTGATAGCTATATTTTTTCCGGCAACCGAATTTACGCAGTCGCCGTCCTGTCCTTCAAGCCAGATATACATTCTGACTCTCTGCGGAACATTTCTTTCAAGCGTTACAATAACGGCGTTATCCGCAGCTCCTGCGGTCGCGACTTTTTCGACATTTTCCGAAGAAACTTTGCCGTTCACCGCGGCGGAATAGAGGTCGGACGCGTTTTTAACGAACTTTCCGCTCGAAATATAGGAAGAAAGCTGATATTGGAGATAGTTTCCGTAGAAATCGTCAAAAAGCTCGTCTTCGGTCGCGTTTTTATCTTTTATACCGAGGCTGTAAGCACTGAAAATCTGTTTTATAAGAAGGTCGGAGCCGTCGGACGTCGGATTGAAAGACGACGGCAGCTGAACGGTAAGTCTGTCGGAAATATCGGCAAGGTAAACTTCCGCACCGTCAAGAGCGACGGGACTTGTCACCGTATATTCACCGTCCTTTGCGGTTTCCGCGGCAATACCTTTTTCGGTAAGGACATTTGAAAGTTTTGAAGTGTGGAAAGTGGCGTTCGGTTCGTAAATGGTGAAATTCGAATTTCTGAAATAGCTTTCGCCTTTTTCCTGATATATACCGTAAAGTTTATGGTAAACCGAATCGTAAGCCTGAGATTTTATATAATCTTCGAGAGAACCGTTATCGACCGTTTCGTTATTTACGAGAAAACCGACTCTTGCCGCCGCCGAAATTTCGTTTTCTGGGTCTTTGAGGGAATATTTATCCCCCGACTTTTCGACCTGCGGAAGTTCGGAAACGAAGCTGCCGCCGACAGCATCTCCTGCGGAAACGCGGACTTTGCAGTTATCGGTCGGAGAAACGAGCCAGAAATCAAGATAAACATAACAACCGGAAACACTTCCGTCAGACGGAACGGTTTCGGAATTTGCAAATTTAAGGGTTGAATCGCGGACGAACATTTCGGGAGAAAGAAGGCTTCCCGAAGTCCCGTTTTTGCCGTCGGAATAGGCGGCTGAAAACCAGTTTATGCCGTCGGCTGTCGAATAGGGCGACAAACCCACGATATTCTTGAGATAGGAATAATTTTTAAGGTCGGCAAAGTTTATTTTATCGACAAAATACGACGGATAATGCAGGATATTGCCGTCCTTTTCATAGGTTATGTCGGCGGCTATTTTAATGGTATTCGAGCCGCCGATATTTACGGCAATTCCCGCGATTTCGGGAGTTCCGGAAATGGTCATCCACGCGTAAGTTGCCATAACGAGCATTAAAACGGAAATCAAAAATATGACGAGAGCCGAAACAAGTTTCATTCTCTTCATACTTTTTACCGCCTTTCGTTATTTTCTTGCCGCTTCTATCATTTTCCGTTCTCTGCGGAGTCTGCGTTCTTCTTCGAGGCGTTCTTCTTCGAGCCGCCTTTCGTTTTCGAGGGTTTTTCTTTCGTCAAGCCGTCTTAAAATATCGACGGAGAAAGCTGCAAGTTCGTCGGAATATGCGGAAAGGGCTTTTTCGGCTTCTTCCCTTTCGCGTTTTTCTTCGGCGGCTTTCTTTTCAGCCTCTTCTTTGAGTTTTTCGAGCCGTTTTTCTTCTTCTATGCGGCGTTTTTCGCGTTTTGCGGCTTCTTCCGCCGCTCTCTTTTCGAAAAGCAGTTTTTCCTTTTCTTCCTGCTTTTTCTTTTCAAGACGGAGTTTTTCTTCTTTCCGTCTTTCTTCGGCTTCGGCAAGAAGCCTTGCCGCCTCTTCTTCTTTTCTGCGTTTTTCTTCGAGGGCAAGTTTTTTCTTTTCGGCGGCTTCCCTTTCTTCAAGGCGTTTTTCGAAATTATCGTTAAACAGTTGAAGTTCTTTTTTGAAAATCGACGAGCGGCGTCTGTCTTCCGCTTCTCTTTCAATTCTTTCTTTTTTGAGTCTTTCCGCCTCGGCTTCTTTTTCCTGTCTGATTCTTTCTTTTTCAGCCTCTTTTTCGCGGCGGAGTTTTTCTTTTTCGGCTTCTTTTTCAAGGCGGAGTTTTTCCGCTTCTTCTTTCTTGCGGCGAGCCTGTTCCTCGACGAGACGGCGGCGTTCCTCTGCCTCTTCTTTCATAAGTTGTTCTTTGGTGAGTTCTTCGATAAGAACTTTTCTTATTTCGACGTCCGGCAGGTCGTAATCTTCGGTAAGTTCTTCGACGATTTCGCGGATAAACTTCGGTTTTATCGTCTTTTTCTTTTCACGCATCGGAGCCGGAAGTTTTCTGTCTTCGGCGTCTTCGAGATATCCTTTCAGAATGATGTAATTATACATAATTCCGTGGTAGATATCCCTCTGGAACGTATCGGAAATCACGGGGTTCTGTTCGACGACGCTTATGGCGTAGCCGACGTCGTTATATTTACGCAGAAAGTCGTAAAGGACGACCGCGACTTTATAATCGGGGTTCTTTTTCAAGACGTTTGTCTTTACGACATTTCCCTTTACTCTCGGAGCTTTTGAAAGCTCTTTTGCAAAAGGCGTATTCATAAACATTGCAAGGACGCGGTAAATTCTTGAAATTCTCGAAAAAACATTTCCGTTCTTTTCGTCGGTTTCAAGAATTCCCTCTTTTTCCTTGATATGCAGATTCATATTCATATGGACGGTTTCGGAGGCGGATTCCATATCCGACTGCATTTTGAGATGAGCCCCGAATTCGTCGCCCATAACTTCAAAAATCGCGTCGTAACGGATTTTTACGAAGTGGTAGGCGTTTTCAAGGGTCGTGAAAACAAGTCGGTTTTCATAGATATCCGAAGAGTCGTCGCGAAGTTTCTGCATGACTTTCGACGGACGGACATCCCCCGTTTTATAGTCGAAATCCTCGATAAGGGAACCGTGCTGGGAAAGGTGGCGGACAACATCGCTGTTCGTTTTTTTCGCGTTCGCGATGTTGACGATTATTTCTTCTTCCCTGATGATATTACGGGGGCTTTCAATTATATGTTGGAGAGCTTTAAGTGCCGATTCGACCGCGTCGACCCATACGACATCGACCGACTTTACGACTTTACGGTTGGAAAACTGAAAGCTGTTTTCCGCATGGGAAATCATATCCATAAAGAATTCGTAGAACTCGGTTGACGCAAGGGAACGGATTATGCTCTTCGTATATTTTTTATAAATCGGGTCAATAGAAGAGATTTTTCCGTTTTTAACGGTTTTTTCTTCGCTTTTCGAGGGCATTTAAGGCTCCTTTTGATTAACTTAATCAGTTGGTTTTCTTTAAGTAATCGACATATTCCTTGCAGATCTTCATGGTGTTCTTGCCGAAAGTCTTATCAAGGAAGGTGTTGAATTTGGTGAGTTCGTCCTTCATAAATCCGAGAGACAGAGACTCAAACTTACGCAGAACTTTCTTGGCGACGATAAAGTCGACCGCCTCGATTTCGGTTCCGCCGCAGGCTATAAAGCACGGGACGTAATCGCGAAGCTGTTTCATGACACGGTTACCGAACGCAAGACGGAAATTCTTGATAAGGTAAGAGTTCATCGTCTCAAGTTTCTTTAAGAGATCCGCGGAAACGGAATATTTTTCCTTCGCCTCGTCAAAGAGAGCGTTCAGGTGGTCGGTCGAAATATGCGTCGTCGGGGTATGGGGCGCGTCAAAAGCCTCCGCCCTGCTGTCAAGGTCGATGGGGATAGCACGGTCGTAAACCTTGTCGGCGACTGCAAAGGTCGAGTCGTCGTTATTTATCGTTCCGACGAACCAGTTGTTGTTCGGGATATGGATTTTGCCGTTTTTAATAAGGCAGGGGTCGTTATCCCACATTGCGGCGACGACGTCTATCTGCCATTCGCTCTGCAGCGGCATTTCGAGGATCGACAGCATTTCCGCGAAATAATACTCGACTCTCGCGATGTTCATTTCGTCGAGGATTATTATGTTCGGGTCTCTGAAGAAGTTCGATTCGTATACCGAACGCAAAAAGTCGGTCTCGGTATATTTTTTGGTGAATTCGTTGAAATAGCCGTAAAGTTCGGTTCTTTCTCTCCATGCAGGCTGAACGGAAACAACGGTTGCGTCTCTGTTGACGAACTTTCCGAAAGCATACGGAAGAGAGGTCTTACCTGTACCGGAAATACCCTGCAAAATGACGATACGGGTCGCTCCGAAAGCGGAGATAAAATAACGTATCATATTGATATCGTAGAAAAGTCCGAGTTCCGCCGCCGCGAAATTTCTGAAATGCTCGCAGAAATCGGAAAGACTTATTTCGTTATCGTATTCGGGTTTTTTATACTCGGTCTTATAGAAGTTATCAACCGCCGTAAGCCTGAAAAATCTGCTGTCGGCAGGATTTATGCAAGGAGAAGACATCGTATTCCTGTTCGGATTTTCAAGCTGCGAAAGCTCGGGGTCGATGGCGTTTCCGTTTTCGTCGTAAAGCGACTTGAAAAGTTCTTCGGACGCCTGCTCCGGAGAAATTCCGAGGTCGGCGACTTTGAGAGCAAGGAGCTTGTCTTTTTCGTAATTTGCACGAATAAGGTCTCTTTGCAGATTTTTGACCTGCTTTGCCATTTCGTCGTATTTCTTGACGGGAATTCTGAAACGGAAAGCTTTCCGCAGAAGTTTGACGAGAAGAATTACTATCGTTACGATAAGGGCAAGCAGCAAAATTTCGACTATGATAACGAATATCCAGTCAACCGTCGAAAATTCCGAAGCAAACTTCTTTATGTTGTCTACTCTCGCACCGAAATTGAAGAGGTTTATGACAAAATTGAAGAACGATACGAATATCGAACAAAAATTGTCCCAAAGCCCTCCGATATCGGCGG
>CAKSPP010000101.1 GCA_934481505.1 uncultured Eubacteriales bacterium | reverse complement strand
AGCCGATACGATAAAATCGGCAATACTCCACGATAAAAAAGCCGCAGACGGCGTATTTTCGGCGGTAGTTGTCGAAAATATCGGTGACGGAAAAATCAAAAAAATGACGGCGGAAGAAATCGATTCTTTAATCGGAGGATTGAAATGAAAAACACATTCGGACAAAGCGTTGCTTTGACAATATTCGGAGAAAGCCACGGAGCGGCTGTCGGGGCTGTTATCGACGGACTTGCCCCCGGTATTTCGGTAAACGAAAATTTCATTAAATCGCAGCTTGATTTACGCCGTCCTTACGGAAAAATTTCGACACCGAGAGTCGAAGAAGACGAATTTGAAATTCTTTCGGGCATTTATAACGGCAAGACGACCGGAACGCCTCTCTGCATTATAATAAGAAACAAAAACACAAAAAGCAAAGACTATTCCGAACTTGAAAACAAACCGCGTCCGTCGCATGCCGATTATACGGGCGATATAAAATACCGCGGATTTGAAGATCCCCGCGGCGGAGGTCATTTTTCGGGACGGATAACCGCGGCAATAGTTGCAGCAGGAGCAATCGTCATTGACGCTCTCAAAAATAAAGGCATAACTATCGGAACACACATAAAAAGCTGCGGAAACATTTCCGACAGAGATTTTTCCGATATTGAAAAAGACATAAAGATTCTCGGAAACGAGAAATTTGCGGTTCTGGACGGTAATGCCGCAGAAAAAATGATAGAGAAAATCGAAAAAGCCGCAGAAGAAAAAGACAGCGTCGGAGGAATTCTGGAAACCGCAATTTCGGGGCTTCCCGCAGGAGTCGGCGAACCTTGGTTTGATTCTTTCGAAAGCGTTCTCGCAAAAGGACTTTTCGCAATTCCCGCAGTCAAAGGCGTAGAGTTCGGTCTCGGATTTGATTTTGCAAATACGACCGGCAGCCGCTCAAACGACCCGTTCATAATCAAAAACGGCGAAATTAAAACCGAAACGAATAACAACGGCGGCATAAACGGCGGAATAACAAACGGTATGCCCGTTATTTTCAGAACCGTAATAAAACCCACCCCTTCGATTTTCAGAGAACAGAAAACCGTCAACATAAAAACGGAAGAAGAAACGACGTTAACTCTTACGGGAAGACACGACCCCGCAATTTTCCACCGTGCAAGAGTCGTCGTTGACAGCATTGCGGCATTTACCGCGGCAGACCTTCTTGCTCTCCGTTACGGAACGGATTTTCTTTCGGAGGAATAAAATGGATTTCGGACTTATAGGACACCCTCTCGGTCACAGTTTTTCAAAAGAAATTCACGAAAGCCTCGGGTTATATACTTATGAAATATGCGATCTTCCCGAAGAGAAGTTCGAGAAGTTTATGACCGAAAAGAATTTCAAAGGGATAAATGTCACTATTCCTTATAAACAGAAGGTCATTCCCTTTCTTGATGAAATAGACGAAACCGCAAAAGAAATCGGTGCGGTAAACTCGATAGTAAACAAAAACGGAAAACTTTTCGGATATAACACCGATCTTTTCGGAATTTCAAACCTGATTTCAAAAACCGCAGGGGATATTTCGGGAAAAACCATTCTTATCCTCGGTTCGGGCGGAACTTCCAAAACCGCGGCATATGCCGCAAAAACAATGGGTGCCGCAAGAATATACAAGGCAACACGAAAACAGGATTTGATTCCCGACGGCGATTTCGAATATATAACTTATGACAATATTGATAAAATCGCGGATTTTACCGATATAATAATAAACACAACGCCTGTCGGAATGTTTCCGAATACCGACGCTTCCCCCATTAATATTTCGCTTTTCAAAAACCTTTCGGCGGTTGTCGACGCAGTTTATAACCCGCTGAAAACAAAGCTTGTCTATACCGCCGAAAAAGAAAATATACCGGCAGAAACAGGGCTTTATATGCTCGTTTCGCAGGCAGTAAAAGCAGCGGAACTTTTCACAGGTGAAAAGATTTCGGAAGAAACTCTGAACAAAATATTTTCCGATATTCTCAAAAGCAAGCAAAACATCGTTCTTATCGGAATGCCCGGCTGCGGGAAAACGACCGTCGGAAAGCTGCTTGCAGAAAGAACTGAAAAGACCTTTGCCGATACCGACGAACTGATTGAAAAAGAATACGGTCATCCGTCAAAAATAATCAGAGAGCACGGCGAAAAATATTTCAGAGAAATCGAAAGCAAAGTGATTTCCGAACTGAAAAACGGCACCGCAAAAGTTATCGCCGTGGGCGGCGGTGCGGTGCTGCGTGAAGAAAACATTGAAAACCTGAAAAAGAACGGCGTTACCGTTTTTATAGACAGAAATATAAACGATATTCTGCCGACCGACGACAGACCCCTTTCGTCCGACAGAGACAAATTAAAGAACCTTTATTCCACACGATATCCGATTTATGCCGCGGCGGCGGATATAACGGTCGTTTCGGATAATAACCCCGAAAACGTAACGGATATGATAATTAAGGAGTTTTCAAAATGAAGATAACCGTCATAAACGGAGCGAACATCAACTTCATAGGGATAAGAGAACCCGATATTTACGGCAAAAAGACCTATAAAGATCTTATTCTGATGATTGAAGAATACTGCAAGAATCTCGGAATTGAAGTCGAGGTCTATCAGTCGAACCACGAAGGCGACCTCGTAGATAAAATTCAGGATTGCTATAAAAAATCGGACGGCATAGTGATAAACCCCGGAGCTTACACCCACACGAGCGTTGCTATTGCCGACGCCCTGAAAGCAGTCTCTGTTCCCGCGGTCGAGGTTCATATCTCCGATGTTTCAAAACGCGAAGATTTCAGGCAGATAAGCTATATAAGAAGCGTCTGCGTCGCGACCGTCGCAGGAAAGGGTCTTGACGGATATCTCGAAGCAATCGACATTTTGAGGAACGGGAAATGAACATTACGATTTTGCCGTCAAAGGCAAACGGAGAAATAAAAGCACAGCCGTCGAAAAGTATGGCTCACCGACTTATTATTGCCGCAGTTCTCGCAAAAGGAAAATCGGCAATAAAAAATGTCGTAATGAGCGAAGACATCAAGGCGACACTTTCCGCAGCCGAGGCTTTCGGAGCAAAATATGAAATTTCAGGCGACGAAATAACCGTCGATTCAAAAGGTTTTAACCCAGTAAAGAACGCGGTTATAAACTGCAACGAAAGCGGCAGCACATTGCGGTTTTTAATTCCGGTTGCACTTACCGCAGATTTCCCGATAGTTTTTTCCGGAAAACCGCGTCTTATGGAACGCCCTCTTGAAGAATATGAAAATATATGCAAAAAAGAAGGACTTGCATTTGACCGAAAAGACGGAAATATAACCGTTTGCGGGAGTCTCCGTGCTGGAAACTACGAAATACGCGGAAACGTTTCAAGCCAGTATATTACGGGACTTCTCTTTGCGTTGCCGCTTCTCGACGACGATTCGGTGCTGACAATTCTTCCGCCGATCGAAAGCCGTTCCTATATCGACCTTACATTTGAAACTCTCGATATCGCAAAAATCAAATATGAAAAAGACGGAGATACCGTAAAGCTTTTCGGGAACCAACAATATTCGCCTATTACCGAAACAGTCGAGGGAGACTTTTCAAATGCCGCTTTTCCCGACGCTTTCGGACTTATCGGAGGAAATGTTTCCGTCACGGGACTTTCCGAAAAGTCAAAACAGGGAGACTCCGTTTATAAAGAATATTTCCGCAGGTTAAATGAAGGAACGCCTGCTCTTGATATTCAGAACTGTCCAGACCTTGCCCCCGTGCTCATGGCTGTCGCCGCATTAAAAAACGGAGCAACATTTGAAAACACGGCAAGACTCCGCTATAAGGAATCGGACAGAGGAAACGCGATGAAAGAGGAACTTGAAAAGTTCGGATGCAGCGTTGCCGTTGAGGAAAACAGCATAACGGTAAAAAAATCGGCTCTGCATTTTCCGACGTCTTCCCTTTCGTCTCATAACGATCACAGGGTAGCAATGGCTCTTTCGGTTATCTGCTCCGTCACAGGAGGAACAATAACGGGAGCCGAAGCAGTAAATAAAAGCTATCCGAATTATTGGAAAGATTTGGAGAAACTCGGAATTGAGGTAAAAAATGAATAAAATAACAGCAGAAACCGAATTTTTGATAATCGGTCTCGGCGTTATCGGAGGAAGCTACGCCGAAGCTCTCAGCGGCAAAGGCTACAAAGTAAGGGCGATAACAAAAGAACAGAAAGATATCGACTATGCTTTGCAGAAAAAAATGATTTCCGAAGGAACGACCGAAATCGACAAAGAAATGATAGAAAACGCGGATATCATCGTATTTGCTCTTTATCCGCATATACTTATAGAATGGCTCGAAAATAATCAGCAGTATATCTCCCCCGGAACGCTTATAACAGACGTTACGGGCGTAAAATCGGCGGTGGTTCCGAAAGTTCAGTCGCTTCTCCGCCCCGACCTTGAATTTATCGCAAGTCACCCTATGGCGGGACGTGAAAGCCGCGGAATAGAATATGCGGACGGCAATATTTTCAAATCGGCAAACTTTATTGTAACCCCGACCGAAAAAAACACAAGAGAAGCAACGGAAATATGCAAGCAGCTCGGCGAAATTCTCGGCTTTTCAAGAATAAGCGAACTGACGCTCGAAGAACACGATAAAATGATAGGGTTTCTTTCGCAGCTTACGCACTGCATTGCAATTTCCCTTATGACCTGCAACACAAACAATGACCTCGTAAAATATACGGGAGACTCTTTCAGAGATCTTATCCGTATCGCAAAAATCAACGACGAAATGTGGTCGGAACTATTTCTTCTGAACAAAAAATATCTTTCGGGAGAAATAGATATGTTCATAAACGAACTCGAAAAAATCAAAAAATATCTCGACGCGGACGACAAAGAAAGTCTGCGGGATATGATGAAGCTTTCAACCAAAAGAAAAATTCAATTCGATAAAAACAGATAAACGGAGGAAAGAAAAATGAATTGCGAATTCAAAAGAAAATTACCTGTACCTATGGAAATAAAAGAAATGTTTCCGATAACCCATGAAATGTCTCAAATCAAAACCAAAAGAGATATGGAAATCGCCGATATTTTCCGCGGCACTTCCGACAAGTTTCTCCTTATAATCGGACCTTGTTCCGCCGACAGCGAAGAACCCGTTATCGAATATATTTCGAGACTTCGCGAAGTTCAGGAAAAAGTAAAGGACAAAATTCTTATCGTCCCGAGAATTTACACGAACAAACCGAGAACCACCGGCGACGGCTACAAAGGAATGCTTCATCAGCCCGACCCGCAGGCTGCCCCCGATATGCTCGCAGGAATAATCAAGATAAGAGAACTGCATATGAGAGCAATCAAAGAAACGGGCTTTACCTGTGCCGACGAAATGCTCTACCCCGATAACCACAGATACCTTTCCGACTTGCTTTCGT
>CAKSPP010000100.1 GCA_934481505.1 uncultured Eubacteriales bacterium | reverse complement strand
TTTCGGTAAATGTTACCGATATTATCGAGGGTTACAGCCCGACGCTTAAATCCTACACCGTTACCCGTTTGGGCAAAGGACAGGAAATAGCGAAAGCTCACGGAATGGTTTATTATAACCTTGCCTACGCTTTTCAGAACAGAATTGCCGAGCCTCTTTACGTTAAAAGCGAATATTCCGAAGAAGCTCAGCATAAGGATATCGAACTTACCACTCACGCAGGTCAGGAATGTGACCTTGTTATAGAGGGCAACCTCATGGTTCAGGTCGGCGAACATAAAGAAGTTCTCGGGCCCGGTGACAGTATTTATTACGACAGCTCGACTCCTCACGGAATGATAGCCGTCAACGGCAAAGACTGCATTTTCTATGCGATAGTTTTGAATCCGACAGGCGAACCTATTCCGGAATTCTCCGTTCCGAGAGCTGTTTCCGACACTTCGTCGCCTTATAAAGACAGTGAAGACAGAATATACAAGAAGTTTATCGACACAAAAGAGGACGAAAACGGAACTCCGACCGAGATAAAATTCAAAAACACCGAAAAATTCAATTTCGCATTCGATATTGTCGACGGACTTGCAAAAACAAAACCCGACAAACTCGCAATGCTTCATATTTCGAGAGATAAAACGGAACGCCGCTTTACTTTCAAAGATATGAAAAAAGGCAGCAACCAGTGTGCGAACTATTTCAAGAGCCTCGGAATAAAAAGAGGGGACAGAGTTCTTCTCGTCCTCAAAAGACATTGGCAGTTCTGGTTTGCAATGCTCGGTCTTAACAAGATCGGAGCTATCGCAATTCCCGCGACAAATCAGCTCCAAAGCCACGATTTCGAATATCGAATAAAAGCCGCAGGCATTTCGGCAATGATTATAACCGCCGACGGCGACACCGCTCATCAGGCGGAAATTGCCTGCGAAACCTGTCCTGAAATAAAGACGAAAATCCTTGTCAACGGAACAAAAGACGGCTGGCACGACTTCAACGAAGAATATCAGCTTTACAGCACTCATTTCGAAAGAAAAGACGATTCTCCCTGCGGAGATGACCTTATGCTGATGTTCTTCACTTCCGGAACTTCGGGCTATCCGAAGATTGCGGCTCATAACTATAAATACGCACTCGGACATTTCCACACCGCAAGATATTGGCACAATGTCGACCCCGACGGACTTCATCTTACAATTTCCGACACGGGCTGGGCAAAGGCAATGTGGGGAAAACTCTACGGACAGTGGCTCTGCGAAGCGGCGACTTTCGTTTACGATTTCGACAGATTCGACGCCGCGGATATCCTGCCGATGTTTGCGAAATATCATATCACCACTTTTTGTGCTCCTCCGACAATGCTCCGTATGATGATAAAAGAAGATATTTCAAAATACGATTTTTCGTCGGTCAAGCATATGACGACCGCGGGAGAAGCCCTCAACCCCGAAGTTTACAGACAATTCGAAAAGGCTACCGGCTTACATATCTTGGAGGGCTTCGGACAGTCCGAAAGCACGATGATGATAGGAAATATGGTCGGTGCTCCGCATAAGATAGGCTCGATGGGCAAGCCCGCTCCGATATATAATATAAGACTTATGGATAAAGACGGCAAAACGCCTTCCGTCGGCGAAACGGGCGAAATCGTCGTCGATGTTTCGAACGGTGCCCCCTGCGGACTTTTTACAGGCTACTATAACGACCCCGAAAAAACGGCGGAAGCATGGCACGACGGTTACTATCACACCGGCGACCTTGCGTGGATGGACGAAGACGGCTTTTATTGGTATGTCGGACGTGCCGACGATGTTATAAAGTCCTCCGGCTACCGCATAGGGCCCTTTGAAATCGAAAGCGTTATCATGGAGCTTCCCTATATCCTCGAATGCGGCGTTTCGGCGGTTCCCGACGAAGTAAGAGGACAGATAGTAAAAGCAAGTATAGTCCTCGTTCCGGGATACGAACCGAGCGACAGCCTCAAAAAAGAAATTCAGCAATATGTAAAGGAGAAAACCGCTCCTTATAAATATCCGAGAGTCGTTGTTTTCAGAGACAGTCTTCCGAAAACGACAAGCGGAAAAATACAGAGAAATCTTCTTTGAAAGGAGAAATTATGAACGGAAAGCGGCTTATAATGTTCTGCGGACATTACGGCAGCGGAAAAACGAATATCGCGGTAAATACGGCTCTTTTCCTGCGAAAGCAGGGGGACAAAGTCGCTCTTGCCGACCTTGATATCGTAAATCCATATTTCAGGGCAAAGGACAGCAAACCCCTTCTCGAAGAAAACGGAATACGCTTTATCTGCTCGGAATATGCAAATTCAAATGTCGATATCCCGGCTCTTCCTCCCGATTTTTATTCGATAACCGACGACAAAACCGAAAAAGTTGTTATGGATATCGGCGGAGACGACCGAGGAGCTTTGGTTCTCGGCAGGCTCGTTCCCGAAATTATAGAAGAAAACAGTTATGAAATGCTTTTCGTCGTGAATTTTTCCCGTCCACTGACCCCCGACGCCGAGTCGGCTCTCGAAATAATGCGAGAAATCGAAACTGCGTGCCGTCTTCCGTTTACGGGAATAGTAAATAACACCAATATAGGGAGAGAAACGACAGCAAAAACGGTAATAAAAAGCGAAAAAGAGGTCTTCCGACTATCTTCGCTTTCGGGTCTTCCGATTGTTGCGACAACCGTGAGAGAAGACCTTTTAGCCGAAGTTTCGGAACATATAAAAAATATTTTCCCGATAGAATTACAAAAGAACATATATAAAGGAGATTAAGACTATGGCAAAACTTACTTTCCGTACCGACAGATGCAAGGGCTGCGGGCTTTGCGTTACCGCTTGTCCGAAAGGCGTTCTTGCTCTTGCCTCGGATCAGATAAACGCCAAGGGACATCACCCCGTAACGGCGATAAAAGAAGATGAATGCGTCGGCTGTGCTTTTTGTGCTACAATGTGCCCCGACTGCTGCATAAAGGTTGAGAGGTGAAAAAAATGGCAGATAAAGTACTTATGAAAGGAAACGAAGCAATCGCCGAAGCCGCGATTATCGCAGGCTGCCGCCATTACTTCGGATATCCAATAACTCCGCAGACCGAAATAGCCGCATATATGGCAAAGAAAATGCCGAAGATAGGCGGAACGTTTTTGCAGGCTGAAAGCGAAATCGCAGCTATAAATATGGTTTACGGCGTTTCTTCGGCAGGACTTCGAGTCATGACCTCTTCTTCAAGCCCCGGAATTTCCCTTAAAAGCGAGGGACTTTCCTATCTTGCAGGCTCCGATCTTCCGGCTCTTGTCGTAAACGTCCAGCGAGGCGGCCCCGGTCTCGGCGGAATTCAGCCGAGCCAGTCGGATTATTTTCAGGCTACCCGCGGCGGCGGACACGGAGATTTTCATATGATAGTTCTTGCTCCGTCCTCCGTTCAGGAAATGGCTGAACTTACGGTCAAAGGCTTTGAACTTGCCGATAAATACAGAATGACTTCGATGATTCTTGCCGACGGAACAATGGGACAGATGATGGAACCCGTTTCCCTTGACTTGAAAGTCGAAAAAATGCCCGAAAAACCGTGGGCTACGACGGGAACGGGGATGAAGAGAAAACATAATATCATAAATTCGCTTTTCCTTTCGCCCGAGGCCCTTGAAAAATTCAATTTCGAAAGATATGAAAGATATAAGGTCGTCGAAGAAAATGAAGCAAGATACGAAGAATATCTCTGCGACGACGCCGAAATATTTGTCGTTGCGTTCGGAATTGCCGCCCGTGTATCCCGCAACGCCGTTGACGAAGCACGCAAAATGGGCATAAAAGCAGGGCTTATAAGGCCGATAACCCTTTGGCCTTTCCCCGAAGCTCCCTTTAAGAAAGCACTCAAAACCGCGAAACATTTCATCTCCGCCGAGCTTTCGATGGGACAGATGATAGAAGACGTCAGACTTGCGACGGAATGTAAAGTTCCCGTTTCTCTCTGCAACCGCGTCGGCGGTGTTATAATGAGCCCCGAAGAAGTTCTTGCGGCAATAGTAAAAGCGAACGGAGGTAAAAACTGATGGTAGTTTTCGACAGACCCAAATCCCTTATAGACGTGCCTCTGCATTATTGCCCCGGCTGCACCCACGGTATAGTTCACCGCCTTGTCGCCGAGGTTATCGACGAACTCGGCATTGAGGGCAAAACGATAGGTATCGCCCCCGTCGGCTGTTCGGTTATGGCATACGATTATTTCAACTGCGATATGATAGAAGCCGCTCACGGCCGTGCTCCCGCCGTTGCAACCGGCGTTAAAAGAGCAAATCCCGAAAACATCGTTTTTACATATCAGGGCGACGGCGACCTTGCGTCGATAGGCACCGCGGAAACCGTTCACTCCGCGGCAAGAAACGAAAATATAACGGTTATCTTTATAAATAACGCAATTTACGGTATGACCGGCGGTCAGATGGCTCCGACTTCTCTTCCGGGACAGGTCACCCAGACTTCTCCCTACGGCAGAGACCCGAAACAGTGCGGATATCCCGTTAAAATCTGCGAAATGCTTTCGGAACTCGAAGGCCCAGAATATCTCGAAAGAGTTACCGTAAACAATGTTAAAAATATCAAAAACGCGAAGAAAGCGATCAAAAAGGCTTTTCAGAATCAGATAGACGGCAAAGGCTTTTCCCTTATCGAAGTCGTTTCGTCCTGCCCGACAAACTGGGGAATGACTCCTCAGGCGGCTCTCAAATGGATAGACGACAAAATGCTTCCGTATTATCCGCTCGGCGTTTATAAGGACAGATCAGCCCAAAAGGAGGAAACGAAATGAGCACGAAACAGTTTCTTTTTTCGGGATTCGGCGGACAGGGAATTCTGTTTGCCGGGAAGTTTATGGCATATAAAGGACTTACCGAAGGAAAGCAGGTCAGCTGGCTTCCGTCTTACGGCCCCGAAATGCGAGGCGGCACCGCAAGCTGCGGCGTTATCGTCGGAGACAGCCCCGTCGGAAGTCCGATAGTTTCAAAACCCGATATCCTTATCGCAATGAACCTGCCGTCCCTCGACAAATACGAATCGGCTGTCGTTCCGGGCGGAAAAATATTTTACGATTCTTCGCTTATAACAAGAGATGTCAACAGAACCGATGTCGAAGTATATAAAATTCCCGCGACCGAAATGGCTGACAAAAACGGATTTCCGACCCTTGCGAATATGATTATTGTCGGAAAAATTCTCTCGGTTCTCGGCGAATTTACCGAAGACGGGGTAAAAGCTGCTCTCGGAAAAGTAATTTCCGCAAAACACGCGGATATGCTTGATGTAAACTTAAAGGCAATTTCCCTCGGTGCGGAATATAAAGATTAGGAAAGGAAAAAGAAAATGGATATAAAGATAGTTAAAACCGAACACCCGAAAGCAAAACCCGATCCTTCGACCTTGGGTTTCGGCAGAATTTTTACCGACCATATG
>CAKSPP010000099.1 GCA_934481505.1 uncultured Eubacteriales bacterium | reverse complement strand
GACGGAACGGTGAAATATCTTTTCAGGCTTTCCGACGGAAACTACATCGAAACCGTTTTAATGCGTTACAAACACGGAAATTCCGTTTGCATTTCTTCCCAGGTCGGGTGCCGAATGGGCTGCAAATTCTGTGCAAGCACCTTGAAAGGCAAAGTAAGAGACCTCACCGCGGGCGAAATGCTCATGCAGGTCGCGTTCGTAAACAAAAACGACAGGATTTCGAATATTGTTATCATGGGCGTCGGCGAACCGCTCGACAATTTCGATAATTTGGTGCGTTTTCTCGAAAATGTCAATAACCCTGTCGGAATGAACATCGGCCAGCGGCATATTTCCGTTTCAACCTGCGGACTTGTCGACAGAATTAAAGAACTTGCCGAAAAGAATTTTCAGATAACGCTTTCGGTGTCTCTCCATGCTCCGAACGACGAAATCCGCGATAAAATAATGCCCGTAAACCATAAATATAAGGTTGCGGAGCTTATTTCGGCGTGCAGATATTATATTTCCCTTACAGGCAGGCGTATTTCCTTTGAATATACCCTTATTAAAGGCGTAAACGACAGCCTTTCGTGTGCCGATGAGCTTGCCGCCCTTATGCACGGAATGCTTTGTCATGTAAACCTTATTCCCGTAAACTATGTAAGCGAAAGAGGACTTCTGCCGAGCGACAGACATACCGTCGACGCGTTCTGCAAAAGGCTTTGCTTAAAAAACATAAACACCACGGTCCGCCGTACTCTCGGGGGTGAGATAAACGCCTCCTGCGGACAGTTAAGACATAAAAAAGAAGAAGAGAAAGGAAACGGGTTATGAGAATTGTCGGAAAATCCGATATCGGACTCGTAAGGAATTCAAATCAGGACAGCTTCACCGTGAAAAATCCCGAACAGAACACCTTTTTTGCGGTTCTCTGTGACGGAATGGGAGGCCACGCCGGTGGAAAGGTCGCGGGTCAGCTCGCCTGCTTTGCCGCAGCCGACTATATCGAAGAATACTGCTCGGATTTCGGAATTCCCGAAAATGCGGAACCTATGCTTAAAGAAGCCGTCGCAAAGGCAAACGGTGTAGTCTTTTCGCAGTCGTTAAAGAACGAAGAATATAAGGGCATGGGTTCGACGATAGTCGTTTTCTGGGTTCGCGAAAATAAAGCGTCGGTCTGCCATGTCGGCGACAGCCGCCTTTATCTTTTCAGAAACGGCACTTTGTCTCAGGTCACAAAAGACCATTCGGTTGTTCAGGAGCTTATCGACCGCGGTGAAATCGAAGAAAACGAAGCTGTCGGTCATCCGCTTAAAAATGTGATAACGAAAGCGGTCGGAGTCCCCGAAAAAACCGAGGGCGACATCGACAATATAGGGCTTTTGCCCGACGATATAATTTTAATATGCAGCGACGGTCTTTCTTCTTATGTTTCGGAAGAGAACATCGCCGAAACGCTTTCTCTTTACGGCACGACCGAAGAGTGCTGCGATCAGCTTATAGGACTTGCGAACGGGGTCGGAGGAAAAGACAACGTCACGGTGGTCCTTTACGGAAAAGAAGACTGAGGAGGCTCGTATGGATAAATTTTTGGGAACGCTTCTTGACAACAGATATCAGATTGAATCGGTAGTCGGCGAGGGCGGAATGGCAACGGTCTATAAGGCGTGGGATGAAGTTGCCGAAAAATATGTGGCCGTCAAAATACTCAAAGAGGAATTCGCCAAAGATTTCAAGTTCAGAAAGAAATTTCAGAACGAATCAAAGGCGATAGGTATACTTTCGAATAAAAATATAGTTGAAGTCACCGATGTTTCCTTTACCGGCGAATACAACTATATCGTAATGGAGCTTATAAACGGCAGAACTCTTAAAGAAATTATCGACGAAAAAGCTCCTCTCAATGTTTCCGAAGCAATTTCCTACGGCGGACAGATCCTCGGAGCATTAAAACACGCTCACGACAAAGGGATAGTCCACCGCGACGTCAAGCCGCAGAACATAATGGTTCTTGACGACGGAACGGTTAAAGTCACCGATTTCGGAATCGCAAGTTTCGTGAATTACGATACCGCAACGATAACCGACAAAGCTATCGGCACGGTTCATTATATAAGCCCCGAACAGGCGAAAGGGCTTCCCGTCGACTGCCGCAGCGACCTTTATTCGCTTGGAATAATTTTCTATGAAATGCTGACGGGCAAACTTCCTTTCGACGGAGACAGTGCGGTTGCCGTCGCCTTAAAACAGGTAAGGGAACTTCCCGTAAGACCGACCGAACTCCGTCCGTCGCTGCCGCTCGGCCTTGAACAGATAATTCTCAAAGCGATGCAGAAAGACCCCGACGACCGTTATTCCTCGGCAAAGGAAATGAGAAAAGACCTTATCGCGTTTATAAACGACAATAACGTCGTTTTTCCGTATGTCTTCAACTATCCCGATCCTGCCGATATCGCAAAAAGCCCGACGCAGATAATCCCTGCGGTAAAGGACGCGGCAAAGAAAAAAACGGCGAAAAAGAAAGGTCTTTTCGCGATAAAAAATACGCTTCTTAAAAACAGGCTTATAGCTTCCGTCACGGGCGTTTCTCTTGCCTTTATTCTTGTCCTTCTCGGACTTTGGGGTATGTATGCGTCGGTCAGAGGCTTTAATTCCTCCCTTGTCGACGTGCCTACTCTTGTCGGGCGTTCGATAGATGAAGTAAAGGCTGATTCAAAATTAAACACGGACTTCAAAATTGTTGAGGCAAATCCCCAGTATGACGCCGCGGTCGAAGCGGGCTATATTATTTCGCAGGATCCGACCACCGGAACATACGAAACCGGAAAACAGATAACCGTAACCGTAAGTCTCGGAACGAAAACCGTTTCTGTGCCTAATGTCTATAATAAAAAACAGGATATCGCACTTCTCGAACTCAAACAGGCGGACCTTAAAACGGAAGTTATTACCGAATTCAGTTCGACTGTCGAGACGGGGTGCGTTATAAGAACTTCCCCCGAAGTCGGAACGTCGATTGCCGCGGGAAGCACGATAAAAGTTTATATCAGCGTTGAAAGTGCGGACGAAAAGATGGTCAAAGTCCCCAATGTCGAGGGTAAAAACCTTGCAACCGCAAAGAGAGAACTTGAAAAACAGGGACTTGTCGTAATCGTCGTTGAAGAAGAAAATTCTTCCGTTTCGGCAGGCACCGTCATTTCGCAGAGCCTTGAAGGACTTTCGGAAGTCGAATCGGGCACCGAAATAACGATAACCGTGAGCAAAGGCTGATGAAAGGTACGATAATTAAAGGGCTCGGCGGACTTTATACCGTTTCGGACGGAGAAACGACCGTCGAAGTCAAGGCAAAAGGCACTTTCCGCAAGGAAAAACTTGTTCCGACAGTCGGCGATTTTGTCGAGGTTTCGGACGGAATGATAGTTGAAATCTTTCCGCGAAAAAACCTGCTTATCCGTCCGCCCGTCGCAAATATCGACAAACTTTTTGTCGTTTCGTCGCTTAAAGATCCGGAACCCGATTTTGTTTATATCGATAAAATGACGGTCATTGCCGCCCGTTTCGGGATAACGCCCGTGCTGGTTTTTACAAAAAACGATCTTGCGACAGGGGACGAAGTTTCGGAAATTTACGCAAAAACGCCGTATAAAGTAATATTCACTTCGACCGACAGGGAAGAGTGTGCAGAGGCTTTGCTTGACGAAATAAAAGGCTCTGTTTCGGCTTTTGCCGGTTTTTCTGGCGTCGGAAAATCAAGCCTGCTTAACATGGCGGCAAAAATTGCCGGGGCGGAGGTCAAGTCGTCGGTCGGAGATGTCAGTAAAAAGCTCCGCCGCGGAAAACACACGACAAGACATGTCGAATTCTTTGCGGTGAACGGCGGTTTTATCGCCGATACTCCGGGTTTCGGAAATCTCGAACTTTCCTTTTTCGGAATAAAAAACCGAAACGAGCTTGCCGAATTTTTCCCCGAATTCTCCGAATTTTTAGGGGACTGCCGCTTCACCGACTGCAACCATATAAAAACAAAAGACTGTGCCGTGATTGCGGCTTTGGAAGAAGGCAAAATTTCGCCGTCGCGGTATGAAAGCTATAAAACTCTCTACGAAAATATGGGCGAATATAAGTTCTGGGAAGATAAATAATGACATCAATGCAGAAAGCTATTTCGGGATTTCTGATAACGGTCTGCTTTATTGCGGGCGTCTGTATGCTTGTCGCGGGAATGGTGTCTCTTGTGGGAAGAGGCGGCGGATACGAAAAAACCGTCGGCTATTTTCTTAAAAGCGACATTTATTCGACCGACAGCGACGGAAACACGACTTACAGCCTTACTTACGAATATTATGTTTCGAACGAAATTTACACCGTAAAAACCGATGTCGGCGTTTCGTCTGTCCCCGAAAAATGGGCGGAAACAACGGTTATGTATAATCCCGAAAACCCGTCCGACGCATATATTCCGACAAAGAACAGTGCGGACGTGCTGATTTTTGCGGGAATTCTTTTCTCGGTTGTTCCTGCCGTGATGTTCTCGGTTATGAGGCTTTCAACGGACGGAAAAACGACGAACAAGACCGATATAATTGTCGGTGCGGCTCTTGAAATTATCGGAATACCGACAATTTTCTTCACCCTTGACGGCGGAGTGTGGGTTCTTGTTCCGATACTTCTTGTCTTGGCGGGAGCGTATCTTCTCGCAAAAGGCTTTTTCGGAAAAACGGAAGAATAAAAAATGAGGTCAGCTTAGCTGACCTCTAATCTTTTTCGGAATAATATATTGACGAAAGTTTGAGTGAATCTTTATCGTATTTCCATACCGAAAAAATATATCCCGTATCTTCGGCGGAAATAATTGCCTGTTTGCCTGTAAGAGAGCCCGTGCTGTTGATATCAAAGCCGCAGAAAGTTCCGACATAGGCGTCTTCGGGAAGATTTAAGTCTGCCGATACGGAAAGTCCCGTTTCGCTGTTTTCAAAAACGGTTTTTCTGCCGTCGGTTTTGATTGAAATGCCGTTTTCGGCAAATTTTTCACATTCTTCTTTGCCGAATATTTCTTGCAGACTGCCGTTTTCTATTCGGTAGACCGTCGCAGAAACACTTCCCGCACCGCCGCCCATACCGACGACCTGCGAAACAATAATTTCGTCGTTTCCGTCGCCCGTTATGTCGGATATAAGAAGCTTGTCGCCGAAACTTCCGTCGTCGGGCGAAATTACTTTTTCAAGCGAAAAATCGCCGTTTTCAACCGAGATATACGAAAGGTGCCAACCGCTTTCCGCCGAAAAATCGTATCCGTAAAGTCTGACGGAAAATTTTTTTCCGTTGGCTGAGGGCTGATAATGAAGTATTGGTTTCTCACAGTAAAATTCCCCGTATCTTTGTCCAAAGCCTCGCAAGGCGACAGCCTTGCTGTATTTTGAACTTCGATACCGGAAATTTTACTCTGCTACGAAACTGCGTAGCACTTCAAAACAAGATTTTCGAGTGCAAGAAAAGGCAAAAGCACCGG
>CAKSPP010000098.1 GCA_934481505.1 uncultured Eubacteriales bacterium | reverse complement strand
GAATTATCTTGCAGGACGACCCGAAAAACAACGTTTATCCGATGGCTGTTACGGCAAAAGGCACAAACGAAGTTTACGTCGGAAGAATCCGCAGAGACGACAGCGTTGAAAACGGCCTTAATCTCTGGGTCGTTGCGGACAACATAAGAAAAGGTGCGGCAACGAACGCCGTACAGATAGCACTCAAACTTATCGAAATGTGGAATAAATAATCCGAAAGGAACGAAGTCCCGGTGAAACCCGTTATCTTTGAGGGGTCGGCGACAGCTCTTATAACCCCTTTCAAGGAAGGAAATTTACCGGATGTTGAACTGTTCGGAAGAATAATCGATTTTCAGCTTAAAAACAAAACCGACGCCGTTATTGTCGCGGGAACGACGGGCGAGGCGTCAACACTTACTAAAAAAGAGCATCGGCAGCTTTGCGATGCGGCGGTAAAAAAGATAAAAGGAAAAATTCCCGTTATTGCGGGAACAGGCAGCAACGACACGAAAAAAGCCCTTTATCTTTCGCAGTCCGCCGAAGACGCAGGGGTCGATGCTTTGCTTTTGGTCACCCCTTATTATAACAAAACAACGCAAAAAGGGCTTGTAGAACATTATTTTTACATAGCAGACAGAACCTCGCTCCCGATAATTTTATATAACGTACCGTCCCGGACGGGGCTCAATATTCTGCCAGAAACATACAAACTGTTGTCTGAACACCCGAATATCGTTGCGGCAAAGGAAGCGAACGGGAATATCGAAAGCATTATAAAAACGATGAATCTCTGCGGCAAAGACCTCACTTTTTACAGCGGAGACGACTCTCTTGCGGTTCCTGTGCTTTCGATAGGCGGCAAGGGCGTTATTTCGGTTGCGGCAAACGTAATTCCGAAAAAGGTACATGATATGTGCTTTTCGTTTTTCGAAAAACAAACCGAAAAAGCGGCAGCTTTTCAAAGGGAAATCGCAAAAATAACCGAAGTTCTGTTTTCTGAAACGAACCCGATACCCGTAAAAAAAGCGTTATCGCTTATGGGATATTCCGTAGGAAAAGGCAGGCTTCCGCTTTGCGAAATGTCGAGAGACAACGCCGAAAAGCTCGAAAAAGTCTTAAAAAACGAGGGACTTATCTGAAAATTTTCAAATATTTTGCAAATTTTAAGAAAACCTATTGCAATAACGGGAAAAATATGATAATATATATAGGTACAAATGCCGAAAGGCTGGTAACTAAAACGGATAGCAATTTTGTGCTATACTATCTTTAGGAGGAAACAAGATGAAAGACGGAATACATCCCGAGTACAAAGAAACCGTCATCAAATGCGTCTGCGGAAACGAAATTCCGACGCGTTCGACGAAGGACAATATTCGCGTTGAAATCTGTTCCAAGTGCCACCCCTTCTTCACCGGTAAACAGAAGCTGGTCGATACCGGCGGACGCGTTGACAGATTCAAGAAAAAGTTCAACATCAAAGACTGAACAAAATACGGAAGACGGACGCTCGCGTCCGTCTTTTTGTGTGAAATGAGGGAATAAAATGAAGAAAAGAATTATCGGCTGTTCGATACTTGTAAGCGTTATCGCGGCGATTATCTGCGTTTCGTTTTTCGGTATCTCGGTCGGAAAACTCACCGTCCCCGAAAAGCTCGGACTTTTCACAAACGACGGCGGAATAAAAAGAGGCCTCGACCTTGACGGCGGTGCTTCCATTACTTTCCGTCCCGTTCTTGACGAAAATTATTCCGGCAACGTTTCGGAGGATATCGACGTTGTAATCGAAGTTATGAGAAGACGTCTCACGAACCTCGGCTACACCGAAGCAAACGTCTACAAGAGCGGAAACGACAGAGTAACCGTTGAAATTCCGGGAATATCAAACGCCGATGAGGCAATTTCGGTTCTCGGTCAGACAGCAAAACTCCGCTTTATAGATTCCGCGGGAACCGTAGTTCTTGAAGGTGCGGATATCGTTTCCGCCGACGCGGGAATGAACAAGGGAGACACGGGAGATCACGCTTATATCGTTTCTCTTACCCTTTCGGAAGACGCGGTTGAAAAGTTCGCGAAATCCACCGCGGAAATGGCAAAACTTTCGGCAAGCGGCAAAAACTACATTTCGATTTATCTTGACGACACCGCTATCGCAAGCCCGAGAGTCACTTCCGAAATAAGAAACACAACCTGTCAGATAACCGGGCTTACATATAACGAAGCTCTCGAATATTCGGCACTCATTTCGGCTGGCCGTCTGCCGTTTGCGTTGCAGGCGTCCGATTACAGCTCGATAGGTCCGACCCTCGGTGCGGGAGCCCTTGAAAACAGCGTTCTTGCCGCAGGCATAGGTCTTCTTATCATAGCGGTTCTCATGATAGTTCTTTACAGACTTCCGGGACTTGTTTCGGTCGTTTCCCTTGCTTTCTATGTAAGCATCGTGGGACTTATCCTTGCAATTTTTGAAGTCAACCTTTCGCTTCCGGGCATTGCGGGTATCATTCTTTCGATAGGTATGGCGGTCGACGCAAATGTCGTCATTTTCGAAAGAATCAAAGAAGAACTCCGTCTCGGGAAATCGACGATGGCAGCGGTCAAATCCGGATTTTCAAAAGCAATCACCGCGGTTCTCGACTCGAACATAACAACAATAATCGCGGCAATCGTTCTTCTTGTTTTCGGAACGGGAACAATAAAGGGCTTTGCGATAACCCTCCTTATCGGCGTTATCGTCTCGCTTATCACCGCGGTTTTCGTAACGAAATATCTGCTTAACTGTCTGATTGCGTTCAAAGTTACAAACCCGTCGCTTTACGGACTTTCGAAAAAGGAAAAGAAGCCTTTCATCATTAACTACACGAAAGTCAGAAAACCCATTGCAAGTCTCACCGCAGTAATCATAGTTGCGGGTATTGCTCTCGGCACGGTTTCTTATATGAATAAAGGCAGCTTCGGCATAAACTGGGGTATCGACTTTACCGGAGGCACGGTGCTTGAAGTTTCGATAAAACGCGACGTCACATCGGACGATATCGCAAAAACCGAACAGATACTCAAAGATATCGGAGAAACAAACGCAACCGTTTCAATTACCGAAGTTCCCGCAATCGACACTTCCGTTCTTGGTTCGAAACAGGTCATAACAATTAAGACAGGTTCCGACGGAAACGAGCTTCAAAGAAAGATAGTTTCGGCAATTGCGAAGGAATTTTCTCTCCCCTATACCGACAGCGACGAGAAAGTCGACGCCGACTCGATAGACTGGCTGCTTTCCTGCAACAGCGTAGGCCCCGCGGCGGCAAGCGACCTTATGCGTTCGGCACTTCTTTCGACTGTTGTAGCGTCGGTTCTCATGCTTCTTTATATAACCATAAGATTTGATATCTTCTCCGGAATTGCCGCGGTCGTCGCACTGCTCCACGACATTTCAATGATGATAATTCTGAATTCTATTTTCAGAATTCAGACGAACCTCACCTTTATCGCAGCCGTCCTCACAATTCTCGGATATTCGATAAACGCGACGATTATTATCTTTGACAGAGTAAGAGAAAACACTAAAAAAGGCGAAATCACAGACTTCGGACAGATAGCGAACGTCAGCACTTCGCAGATGTTCACCCGTTCGCTCTTCACTTCCGTAACGACCCTTGCGACGATAGCGACGCTCTATTTTCTGAGTGTTCCGTCGATAAAGGAATTCGCGTTCCCGATAATCGTCGGCATTGTCTGCGGACTCATTTCTTCCCTCTTTATAAGCGGTTCGGTATGGACTCTTATGAAGAACGCAAGAGCAAAGCACACAAAAAAAGCACAGTAACAATCGCCTCTCCTTTGCATAGTATGGAATAGAGGAAGTCATTCCTACTCTGTATACAGGAGGTATGATTTGGTTATGTGTATGAACAATTATTGCTTCTGGACACTACTTATTGCCGCACTTATAGTTTACTGCTGTTCCGGCAACTGTTGTGACTAAATCAAAATTTCAAACGCCCGGCTGTATAAGGCCGGGCGTTTTTCAAATACACACTTCTCCTCTGAAAATAATTTTTGAACGGCGTATATATCGGAAAGAAACCGTCAAAAATAAAGATACAAAAAAAATGGAGAGTGAAGCGTATGTCCCCGATAAAAAGAGGAGATATTTTCTATGCGGATCTGAGTCCGGTAGTGGGCAGCGAGCAGGGCGGCATCCGTCCGATTCTTATAGTTCAGAACGATGTCGGAAATAAGTACAGCCCGACAGTCATTGCCGCCGCGATAACAAGCAAGCTCGACAAATCGAAACTTCCGACTCATATAGAGGTCGGGGCGTCAAGCTACGGACTTGAAAAAGATTCTGTAATTCTGCTTGAACAGATCCGCACGCTTGACAAACAACGGCTGAAAGAAAAAATGGGTCATCTCGACAGCAAAGAGATGAACAAAGTCGACAGAGCTTTGAGCGTAAGCTTCGGACTGCCGGCAACCGAATTCAATATATGATTTTTGCCCGGTTTTGTTCGACCGGGCTTTTTTTGTAGAGGCGGAGCAAAAGATTTACCGCAACGCACTTTTCGGAGAAAATTTCGGGCAATTTCGATGATAAATTTGCAGTTCTCCCCTTTCGGCTTTTATTTTTCAAAATTTTTTCTAAAACCTATTGACAAGATAGGAATTTTGATGTATATTATACTTGACCCCCACCCCGTGGGGGTGTATGGAGAGAGAAAGAGAAAAAAGAAAGCACGAAAAAAAACGGAAAAATGAACGGGAGAAAAAACGGCTCCCGAATACCGAAAGGAGGAAATAAGAATGAGGGCTGACAAATCGGAAATAATAAAACTCTTAAAGACCGCACGCGGTCAGATTGACGGAATAATAAAGATGGTCGAAGAAGACAGATACTGTATCGACATAAGCCGTCAGCTGATGGCGACGGAAGCGGTTATAAACACCGCGAACCGAAAGGTTTTGACGGAACATTTGAAAGGCTGCGTAAAAGCGGCACAAACCGACGAAGAAAAAGACGAGAAGATAGAGGAAATGGTTAAAATTCTCGGTAAAATAATAAAATAGGAGGAGATATTTACGGAAAGATACGATGTTACGGGAATGAGCTGTGCGGCGTGCTCGGCGAGAGTCGAAAAAGCGGTCAAGGCTGTTCCCGGAGTAAAAGAAGTTGCGGTAAATCTGCTTACAAACTCAATGACGGTTGAGGGAACTGCCGACAGCGGAAGCATTATTTCGGCGGTCAAAAAAGCGGGTTACGGAGCGTCTCTTTCGGGACAGAAAGAAAAGAAAGAGACAAACGGAGCCGACGAAACAAAGAAATTAAAGACAGACTAAAACAAATATATGCATAATAAGAAAAAAGAGAAAGCAATATATGTATTAAATGGCAAATAACAGACTGAAAAAGTACAAAAATATTAAAAAGTATACATATAAAAAATCAAAATAAATAAATCTAAAAAATGGAGAAATATTAGAAATGAAAATCTTATTTACAATGATGTCCATGCAAAAAGGTGGAGCGGAAAGAGTTATTGCAAATTTATCAAATTATATGATAA
>CAKSPP010000097.1 GCA_934481505.1 uncultured Eubacteriales bacterium | reverse complement strand
CCTTTGACGCGATGTTCTTTTCGATGCCGCCGCTTTGTCTTTCGGCAAAAAAAGGCGACACCGTAAAAATCGCGTGCAGCCTTTCGGTAAATGTTTTCCGCGGAAGACAAAGCCTTTCGGTTTCGATAAAAGCGATGAGCCTTTGCGAAAATTTTGAAATAACCGAAGACGAAAACGAAAAAATAACGAGAAAAGATGTTGCCGCCGTTTTTTCGCTTGTCAGAAGCGTTGCGGCGGACGGAAGAACCGAGATAAGTCCGCTGGGACTTTTAAGGTCTCTTAAAAACAAAAACCCGGAAATGACCTATTCGAAAATGGTTCTTTCCCTTAAAATAACCGAAGAACTCGGACTTCTTTCCTTTTCCGAAAGAAACTTTCCGGGCGTTTCGGAGGATATGCTTTTTTCGGTGAAGATAAATTCGAATACCGAAAAAACATCACTTGAAAAATCGAAAATATATACCGAACATTCAAACTGAAACGGGGTGATACGATGGAAAAAGAATACGGCAGAGAGCTTATGGAAGCTATCGAAAAAAGCGACGGGAACTATAACGCCGAAAAGATAAAAGAGGCTTACGAATTTGCCGATAAGGCTCACGACGGTCAGAAAAGAAAATCGGGCGACCCCTATATAAGCCACCCGGTCGAAGTCGCGAAAATCCTTATTGAATACGGAGCG
Organism: uncultured Eubacteriales bacterium; assembly: GCA_934481505.1. Taxonomy (GTDB): domain Bacteria; phylum Bacillota; class Clostridia; order Oscillospirales; family UBA644; genus Geddesella. The sequence continues at coordinate 4,880 of CAKSPP010000097.1, read as the reverse complement.
GACGACGCGTCTATAATCGCGGCACTCTTACATGATACCGTCGAAGATACCGATGTTACTCTCGACGACATAAAAAAACAGTTCGGCGAGGAAGTCGCTTTGCTTGTCGACGGCGTAACAAAGCTCAAAATCGGCAATTTTTCCTATTACGACACCAAAGAAGAGCAGCAGATAGAAAACATAAGGAAAATGCTGCTTGCAATGGCGAAAGATATCAGAGTAATCTTAATAAAGCTTGCCGACAGACTTCATAATATGCGAACTCTCGCAAGCCAGAGCGACAAGAAAAAACTCGAAAAATCGCTCGAAACGCTCGAAGTCTATTCGCCGCTTGCTCACAGTCTCGGTCTTCAAAACTTAAAAAGCGAGCTTGAAGATATTTCGCTGCAATATCTCGACCCCGTAGGCTATAAAGAAATTCAGGAATACCTCGAAACTTTCAAAAATAACGATTTCTTCGAAAAATTACGCACCATGATTTCCGATAAATTAAAAGAAGTCGGGATAGAGGCGAGGGTTGACGGCAGAATCAAGCATATATACAGCATCTACCGCAAAATGTATACCCAAAATAAGGAGTTCAACGAGATATACGACCTTTACGCGTTCAGAATAATCGTAAACAAGGTAAGCGAATGTTATAATGCACTCGGACTTATTCACGATATGTTCCATGCAATTCCGGGTCGTCTCAAAGACTATATCGCGACCCCGAAACCGAATATGTATCAGTCGCTCCACACGACCGTTTCTTACGACGGCTACTTCTTCGAAGTTCAGATAAGAACCGAAGAAATGCACCGTATTGCGGAAATGGGTATCGCCGCACACTGGAAATATAAAGACGGTGTTCTCGGAAAAGCAAAGGACGACGAACGGATTTCGTGGGTAAGAAAACTTCTCGAAGTTCAGCAGGACGCAAACGACGAAGACTTTATGAAAACGTTCCGTATCGACCTGTTTGCCGACCAGTGCTTTGTTTCTACTCCGAAAGGCGACATTATCGCTCTGCCTGCCGACGCCAACGCCATCGACTTTGCCTACGCGATTCATACCGCCGTCGGAAATAAGATGGTCGGGGCGAAAATCAACGGTAAAATTTCGGAACTCACAACGCCGCTCCGCAACGGAGACGTTGTCGAAGTCATAACTTCTTCAAACTCAAACGGCCCGTCGCGTGACTGGCTCAATCTTGTCAAAACCTCCGAAGCGAGGAACAAGATAAGACAGTGGTTCAAAAAGGAAAAACGCGAGGAAAATATTGTCCACGGCAGAGAAGACCTCGAAAGAGAACTTAGGAGAATGAACATAAACTTCAACGACGTCACCCGCGAAGAACTGTTCGCTCCGCTTATGAAAAAATATATGTGCCCGACGCTTGACGAATTTTACGCAGCGATAGGCTACGGCGGTATCGTAATTTCGAAAATCCTGCCGAAAATCAAAAACGACTACTTAAAATTAAAACAGGCGGCGACTCCGAAAGTTATCGCTCCGAAAAAGCAGAAGTCGGTAAACGGAATTGTCGTCGAAGGAATAGACAACTGTCTTGTAAGGCTCGCGAGATGCTGCGTGCCTCTTCCGGGCGACGATATTGTCGGCTTTGTAACAAGAGGTTACGGCGTTTCGGTTCACCGTGCCGACTGCAAACAGATAGCCTCCGCCGACCCGTCGCGAATGATAAAAGTTTCGTGGGATCAGGAGTCGGACGGATATTTCACCGCGACTTTGACCGTCGAAACCTCTTCTCCGAACCTCGAAATTCTTTCGGAGATAACTTCGGTGCTTTCTTCGTCGAGAATATCTCTTCTTTCGATGAATACGAAAGTATTGGACGACGGAAACCTGTTTATAACGCTGTCTATTCAGGTTCACAGCCTGTCGCACCTTGAAACGATAGCGAGAAAAATCGAAAAACTTAACGGAGTGGCGTCGGTAAGACGCTGAAAGGAAATATATGAAAGCAGTAATCCAGAGAGTAAAAAAGGCTATTTTAACCGCCGATAAAAAAGGCGTTTGCGGAATAAACCGCGGACTCTTTATCCTGCTCGGAGTCAAAGATACCGATACCGAAGAGGATATGAAACTTCTGGCGGCGAAATGTTCGGGACTTCGCCTTTTCGAAGACGAAAACGAAAAAATGAATCTGTCGGTCGACGATATCGGCGGCGAAATATTGGTCGTTTCGAATTTTACTCTTTACGCCGACTGCAAAAAAGGGAAACGTCCCTCCTTTATTTCCGCCGCACGCCCCGAAAAGGCAATTCCTCTCTACGAGGGCTTTATAAATAATCTCAAATGCGAAAAAACGATAAAAACGGGCGTTTTCGGAGCGGATATGCAGATACTTGCCGAAAACGACGGGCCAGTTACGATAGTTATTGACAGCGAGGATTTGAAACATGGAAATTAGAAGAGCCGCAGGAGGACTTTTGCAGACGAACACCTACGTCCTCATTTCGGGGGACGACACCGTTCTTATCGACCCCGGCTGCGAAATCTCAAAAATAAGAAAAAGGCTTGACGGAAGACGGGTAAACCGCATCTTCCTCACCCACGGACACCTTGACCACACCTATTTTATGGACGACTTCAAAAGGGAAGACGGTTCCGAAATTTATATGCACCGTGCCGACGAAGCGTTCCTTGCCGATTTTGATTTGAGTTCTCCCGGCGGTGTTCCCGATGTCCTCGAAAGACGGGAATATACGGTTGATCATTGGATAAACGACGGCGACGTCTATAATGTCGGCGATTCGAAATTCGAAGTTATCCACACCCCCGGACACACTCCCGGCGGCTGTATGTTCTATTTCGAAAAGGAAAAAGTTCTTTTTTCGGGTGACACGATTTTCAGAGGTACCCGCGGCAGAACCGATTTCAGGCTCGCAAGCACCGAAGATATTATGAATTCGATAAGAAAAGTGCTTTCAAGACTTCCCGACGATGTCACCATTTACCCGGGACACGCGTTTCCGACGACCGTCGCAAACGAAAAAGAGCTTTGGTTCTGAAATGAAAATAATACTTGAAAACGCACCTCTTTTATATGATGTGCAATGCGTTTGTCTGCTTTTCTTCCCGAGAGTTTCATTTTCGGAAAATGACGGCAAAATCCTTGAAGTAAGAGCCGAAGAAGACGGGATTTTCGTAAGTTTTACCGACGGGAAAACCTCTCTTTCGGAATTTTACCCCTTTGAAAAAGAATACGATTTCTTTCGAACCGCTGTCAAAACGGCGGTTTACGGCGTATTATGTAAAGTTACGGGAAAATCGTCGCCTTGGGGAATAATCACTGGTATCCGCCCGGCTTTGCTTTACGAAAAGACAAAGGCTGTTTACGGAGAAAAAACCGAAGAAGTTTTCCGCGAAAGATATCTTGTTTCGGAAGAAAAAACACGCCTTTGCAGAGAAACTCTCGACGGCCGCCGCCGTGCAATAGACGAAAATCGCCCGAACGATGTGTCGATTTACATTTCGATTCCGTTCTGCCCGAGCAGATGTCATTACTGCTCCTTTGTTTCTTCCGCAACTGAAAAGGAAAGAAAACTGCTGCCGGAATACGTTTCTCTTTTGTGCGAAGAAATGGCGGAAGTAAGAGAGAAAATACTTTCCGACGGGAAAAATCCGACGACAATTTATGTCGGGGGCGGAACTCCGTCGGTGCTCGACGAAAACCTTACCGAAACGCTCCTTTCGGCAATCGAAAAAGAATTTCTCAAACCTTTTGATATTAAAGAATTTACTTTCGAAGCCGGAAGACCCGACACCGTAACCGAGGAAAAACTGAAAAGTCTTGCGGCTCACGGCGTCGGAAGAATAAGCATAAATCCGCAGACCTTGAATAATGCGGTGCTTGAAAAAATAGGCAGAAGACACACCGCCGAGGATTTTTTCGCGGCGTATTCTCTTGCCGAAAAGTATCCGTTTATAATAAATACCGACCTTATCGCGGGGCTTCCCGGGGATACTTCCGAAAGTTTTCGCGATACCGTCGATAAAATTTTTTTGCTGTCGCCCGGCAACGTCACGGTGCATACGCTTTACCTCAAACGCTCGGCTGATTTCGGAGCGGAAGAGAATGTTTCGGGGGTTACAAAAGCCGCCGAAAAAACCGACGTTTCGTCCATGCTTTCCTATGTCGACAAAAAAAGACGGGAAGAAGAATATTTTCCGTACTATTTATATAAGCAGAAAAACACCGTCGGAAACAACGAAAATATCGGGTTTGCGAAAAAAGGAAAAGAGTGTCTTTACAATATTTATATGATGGACGATGTTCAGGATATCTACGGCGTCGGTGCGGGAGCCGTGACGAAAAAAATCGACCCCGTGACCCATAAAGCCGAAAGACGCGGAAATACTAAATTTGCCTACAACTATATTAAGGAGAGATCGGATGTTCTTAAAAAACAGTAAAAATCAATATCTCATTTCTACGGTTGATTTTGCCGCAAAAAGCTGTCCGGAAGCGTTTGTCGGATACAGCGAAAAGATGTATTCCGCAAGGCTCGCCGAAACCATTTTCGCGGCTTTCGAAAAGAAAATTCTGCTCGTTTCGGGTCCGTCGGCTTCGGGAAAAACGACTTCCGCGAAAAAACTTGCGGGCGGTTTCGAAAAACTCGGAAGACACGCCGTCGTCGTTTCGATGGACGATTTTTATAAACACAGAACCGAAATGCCCGTTATTGACGGAAAAATCAACGCCGAAGTTATCGAATCGGTCGAAATTTCTTTGCTCGAAGAAAAAATGAACGAATTTATTGAAACCGGAAAAGCCGTTCTGCCGACTTACGATTTTACGACCGGCAGACGCCTCGACGATCAAACCCCCGTTTCGGGCGAAATAATGATAGTCGAGGGGCTGCACGCTTTGAGCC
>CAKSPP010000096.1 GCA_934481505.1 uncultured Eubacteriales bacterium | reverse complement strand
GAGGAACTCCGGTAACCGATACGGGCAGTGCAATAAGCGTTCCTGTCGGAAACGAAACGCTCGGAAGAATATTCAATGTTCTCGGGGATCCCGTCGATAACGGTCCCGCTCCCGAAACAAAAGAAAGATGGAATATTCACCGTCCGGCTCCGGGATATGAAGAACTCGCGACTTCAACCGAAATACTTGAAACAGGTATTAAAGTCATAGACCTTATCTGCCCCTATTCCAAGGGCGGTAAAATCGGTCTTTTCGGCGGTGCGGGAGTCGGAAAAACAGTTCTTATAATGGAACTTATCAATAATATAGCAAAAGAACACGGCGGACTTTCGGTCTTCACCGGCGTCGGCGAAAGAACCAGAGAAGGCAACGACCTTTATAACGAAATGAAACAGTCCGGAGTTCTTGAAAAAACGGCTTTGGTCTACGGTCAGATGAACGAACCGCCGGGAGCAAGAATGAGAGTAGGTCTTTCGGGACTTACCATGGCTGAATATTTCAGAGATTCCGAAGGTCAGGATGTCCTTCTGTTTATAGACAACATTTTCCGTTTCACGCAGGCAGGAAGCGAAGTTTCCGCACTTCTCGGAAGAATGCCGTCTGCGGTCGGATATCAGCCGACGCTTGCAAACGAAATGGGAGCTTTGCAGGAAAGAATCACTTCGACAAAGAAAGGTTCTATAACCTCCGTTCAGGCGGTCTATGTCCCTGCGGACGACCTTACCGACCCTGCTCCAGCTACAACGTTTGCACATCTTGACGCAACGACAGTTCTTTCAAGAAACATTGCGTCACAGGGTATCTATCCCGCGGTCGATCCTCTTGAATCCACAAGCCGTATTTTGGCTCCCGAAATTCTCGGCGAAGAGCATTACGCGGTTGCAAAAGAGGTTCAGAGAATTCTCCAAAGATATAACGAACTTATGGATATCATTGCTATTATGGGTATGGACGAACTTTCCGACGAAGATAAAGCCCTTGTATCCCGTGCAAGAAAAATTCAGCGTTTCCTTTCGCAGCCGTTCCATGTTTCGGAAAAATTCAACGGTTTCCCCGGAATTTACGTTCCGCTTTCGGAAACAATCCGCGGCTTTAAGGAAATAATCGAAGGAAAGCACGACGATCTTCCCGAATCGGCATTCCTCTTTGTCGGAACTATCGACGAAGCGGTCGAGAAAGCGAAGAGGATTGCGAAATGAAAACATTTCAGCTGACGATTTCTTCGCCGTCGGGAAACCTTTTTGAAGGCGAGGCGGTTTCTCTTTCAGTCAGAGGAACGGAAGGCGATCTTGCCGTTATGGCAGGGCATATTCCGTTTATAACAAAAATCGTCCCGTCAAACGTTTTTATTGAACTCCCCGACGGTACGGAAAAATCGGGAGAAACCGACGGAGGTCTTCTGACGGTATCTCAGGATAAAACGATTCTTCTTTCGGGAACATTTAATTGGAAATAAAAAATGAGCCGAAGAGCAAAAACTCTTCGGCTTGATTTTTTATCAGAATTCTTCAAGATATGCTTTAACGGCAAGATACATATTGTATATATCTGTCTTTGCCGCCGCCTCGTAAGGTGCGTGCATCGAAAGAATGGGAACTCCCATATCGACGACAGTAATATTCTTTGCCGCGATATATTTCGAAACGGTTCCGCCGCCGCCTGCATCAATTTTTCCGAGTTCGTAGAACTGATATTCAAGATTTTTCTTATCGAAAAGATTGCGAAGTTCAGCCATGAATTTCGGATCGGCTTCGGACGCATTTGATTTTCCGCCTGCTCCCGAATATTTGTAAAGAGCAAAGCCGCAATTTACATCGGCACTGTTGCCTTTATCGTAAACGCCCGAATAAGAGGGGTCAAAAGCCGCCGCAACGTCTGCCGAAAGTGCGGTTGAATTTTCAAACATCATATATTTGTTTTTGCCGGCGTTTTCAGCTGTTGCGGAAAGGATATTATACCAGAAATCACCTTGCATACCGGTAATTCCGACGCTGCCGATTTCCTCCTTATCTGCAAGAAGAACAACCGATGTTCTGTTCGGAACTTCTTCTTCAAAGAGGGCGGAAATTGCGGGATAGCAGCAGATTCTGTCGTCGTGACCCGCGGAAGCGACAAGAGAACGGTCAAGACCGATATCTCTCGGCTCGTAATTCGGAACAAAAGAAAGTTCTGCGGAGAAAAGGTCTTCTTCCGTAATTCCGTATTTTTCATTGAGAAGGCTCATTGCGAAATATCTCGGAGTGTCTTCTCCGTCAGTTTTCTTATCGTCGTTTTCCGCTTTTTTATTGCGGCGGGTTCCGATAATGACTTTCAAGTCTTCGCCTGAAATTCCGTTATACAGAGACTTGCTTTCCTGTTCTCTTGCAAGGTGGGGAAGAAGGTCGGAAATATAGAAAACCGGATCTGTTTTATCTTTACCGATAACGATATCGACTGCGGTTCCGTCCTTTTTATAAACTCTTCCGCAAAGAATAAGGGGAATTGTAACCCATTGATATTTCTTTATGCCGCCGTAATAGTGCGTTTTGAAATATGCGATTCCGCTGTCGTCGAAAAGGGGAGAGGGTTTAAGGTCGAGTCTTGGGCAGTCGATATGAGCAGCAACCATATTGAACCCCTTTTCGAGATCTTCTTTTCCGACCGAAACAAGAAGCATCGATCTTTCTTTCTGAATATGGTAGAATTTATCTCCTGCATGATATTCTTTTTTGAAATCAAACGGGAGATATCCTTTTTCTTCCGCCTGTTTTTTTACGGTTTCGATTCCGGGACGCTCTATGTAGCTCTGTTCGAGGAACGCTTTATATCCCTCGCAGTAGTCATACGCCTTTTTTATGAAAGCGTCGTCTTTTTCTTCAAAAGTATTCTTTTTTTTGTAAAGTAAATCGCTCATACAGACTCCTCCTGTCCGTTTTTAATATATTCTTTTATTGAATCGGCAATTTCTTTGATGTCGCGTTTTCCGTCGTTTATAATATGGAAATCCGAGTTCTTGATATATTCCGAATCGGAAAGCTGAATTGAAAAACGCTCATTTATCATATTTTCCGAAATACCGTCCCTTTCGGAAATCCTGTTTTTGCGGATTTCTTCCGGGGCTGTGATAACAACGGTAATATCGGTGATTTTATTTACCCCTGCCTCAAATATGGCAGCACCGTCAACAAGAACGGGAATACGGCAAGCATTTTTTTCGGCAATTATTCGTTTTATTTCTTCGGTGATCGCGGGGTGCATAATTCCATTTAACTTTTTTGTATTTTCGTCAGACGAAAAAGCCTCTTTTGCAAGGGCTTTTCTTGAAATTTCACCCGACTCCGAAAGAATTTTTTTTCCGAAAACGGAAACGAGCTTTTCTTCCTGATAGGGGAGAACCTCGGCTGCGATTTTATCGGTATCTATATGATAAAATCCGCTTTTTTCAAGCTCTTTGCAGACAGAGCTTTTGCCCGCACCCGAAGGTCCCGTTACAGAAACCGAAACCGGCGGGATATCTGCGTCGAAAACCGAAAAACCGCAGGCTCTTATAAGCCTGTTATAAACCGCAAGATAAACTCCGTCATTTTCTTTCGGAATTTCCGCAAAAATGATATCGGCACCTTTTTTATCAAGGTCGCGAAGTGCCGAAAAAAGATTTTTTGCAAGACTTTCGGGCGACGATTCCTTGCCGTAGGATATGCTGATTACATTTTCCGAAAGCAAAGAATTGTCACCGTCGAATATGAGTGCTGCAACCTTTTCTTTTGTTGCTCTTGCGTTTATATAATTAAAAATATTGTTTTTGCTTCCGCTTATTCCGACCGTATGAGTTTTCGGCGAATAATGACGGTGTTTCATTCCAGGGGAAAGAACCTTTTCGCCCTCTTTCATTTCCGAAACAACTGCTTTTGCTATCGTGATATCGGGGAGATATTCGCGTAACATTTCAAAAGTGATAACGCCTGGACGCAAAAGAACGGGGGAATTTCCCGCAAGCAAAACTATCGTTGATTCAACGCCTTTTTCACATTCTCCGCCGTCGATTATTCCTGCAACAGCTTCGGTTCCGTCTTCAAAAGTTCTGCCGTTATAGTCGTCAAAAACATGTTCGGCTTTTGTCGGGCTCGGTTTTCCCGAAAGGTTTGCGGAGGGTGCCGCAAGGGGAACTCCTGCTTTTCTTATTATTTCCCGGGTAATATCTTTGTCGGGCATTCTCACAGCAACTGTGTCAAGCCCTGCGGTAACGGTATCCGGAATACAATCCCTCTTTTTTAATATCATCGTAAGAGGCCCCGGCCAGAAAGCTTTTGCAAGTTTATATGCGTCGGGCGTCATTACCGCATATTTTTCCGCGTCTTTAATATCGGCGATATGAATTATCAGAGGGTTATCGGACGGTCTTCCTTTTGCTTTATATATTAAAGAGCAGGCTTTTTCCGAGAGGGCGTTTGCCGCAAGACCGTATACAGTTTCGGTCGGAATTGCAACAAGCTTTCCGTCAAGAAGAGCCCGAACCGCTTTATTTACGGATTTTTCATCGTTTCCTGTAAACATTGAAACTCCTTTATTTTATACGGTTAATATACTGGTTTGCACTCCGCAGAATTCTTTTTTCGTTGGGGTAGGTGAGAAGCTGCAAAGCGTCGTCGAAAGGAACGAAACTGTAATCGAGAATTTCGTCTTCGGGAACTTTTATATCGCCGCCGACGATTTCCGCAACATAGTAAACCGCCTGCTTTTTTATAAAGAAACTTACGGTATAGTTATATGATATCCTGAAATTTCGGTCGATTTTAACTTTTACGTTAGTTTCTTCGAAAATCTCTCTGTAAGCCGTTTCAAGTTCCGTTTCATCCATTTCGACATGCCCTTTCGGAAAGCCGATATTTTTCGAACGGTTTTTAATCAGAAGATAATAAACGCCCTTCGGTGTTCTTTTATAAACAACCGCACCGCAGGATTTTTCGTAAAGACAGGTCATTTCGGGCTTTATGTCGCCGTAAACGGAAACAAGAGCCTTATCGATATCCGGTTCATAATAAATCTTATTTAACGGAGCTGCGACAAATGCAAATTCTCCGTTTTCATATATTACCGCTATTATTTTTCCCGAAAAGCGTCTGATAGCCTTTTTAACGCCCATAACATAGGTTTTTACGGGTATTCCGAATATCTTTCTGTCCGATTTTCCGATATTAAGGTCATAACTTACATCTTTATAGTCATATAAACAATCCGTATTTTCCGCTATCTCGGAAACATTGACCTTTTTACCGAGAAAATGCCAAGCAATAAAGCTTTTGAATTCGTGCTTAATATATGAAAATTTCTCTTTTTCATATTCCGCAAAGTTTGCGGCTGTCTGATAAAGCCTGCTTTTCAGATATAAATATTTTTTGGTTTGCTTTTCGCTCTGCGTTATATACTCCGAAAAACCCGTGAGCATATAATAAAGTTTGTCATTTTTTTCAGTAACAAAAATCGTAGAGATTTTTCCGTCTTTTTCACAGGTGAACGCTTGTTCAGTATCGGAAGAATAGCCGTTATCAAGAAGCTCCGATTTTATGTCGTTTTCATCTTTTTTATC
>CAKSPP010000095.1 GCA_934481505.1 uncultured Eubacteriales bacterium | reverse complement strand
GCAAAAAAGAGGAGGAACATGTCCACGAATATATTATGACCGAACATTCCGCAGATTGCGAAAACGACGGATATAAGGAATATGTTTGTTCCTGCGGCGACAGCTATACGGAAAAGACGGAAGACAAATTCGGACATCTTTATTTCTGGACTCTTTCGTCCGACGACGGTAAAACGGTTTCGGAAACAGGAAAATGCGTAAGATGCGAAAAAACAATAAATAAACAGAGCGTAAAAAGCGAATACGACTATCAGACCGTCGATTTGGATTATTTTACATATACACTCAGCCGTTTGCCCGAAAATGTTGAGGATTATTGCAATGAGACGGGGGTTTCCGAATATGTAAATCTTCTTGTTGACGCCGAAAGCAAGGTCGGTTCTCTTATGAATTACGAATATTCCGCTCTTACCGAAAAGATTAAAGATGCGGCGGGAAAACTTGAATATAAAAAAGGAACGGTTACTCAAATTTACATTTCGTCGTCGGAAGAAGTGACAAACGAAGGCTATGTTTCCTGTAAAATCGCGGTCGTCCCTTCGTCAAAGAACGAGACCGAATTTTTCTACGACAGCGATTCGAAAATCAAAGTCAGGGGCAACAGCACGGCTCTTGCCGATAAAAAGGGCTATAACTTCAAATTATCCGAAAAACAGGATATTTTCGACTTCGGTAATGCAAAAAAATGGGCGTTGCTCGCAAACGCTTACGACAAAACGCTGATAAGAAATAAAATTGCCCTCGATCTCGAAAAAGAAATGGGCATTGAATACGCTTCGCAGTCGGATATGGTCGAAGTGTGGCTTAACGGTAAGTTTTGCGGCTCTTTTCAGCTTTGCGAAAGCGTCGAAACGGGAAAAGACAGGGTTGATATCGACATTTCAAAAGGCGACGCACTGCTTGAACTCGAATCGCAAAGAATTGAAAGCGACGTTACTTATATTACCGCCGCAGAAAGCGGTATCCGCTTTGCGATAAACGAACCCGAGGAGCTTCCCGACAAGGAAAAGACGGAACTTAACGCAAAGCTTAACACCGTCGATTCCGCGATTTTATCGGGAAATATCGATGAAATCAAAAAGGTTGTCGATCTTGAATCTTTTGCGAAATTCTATGTCTTTTCCGAGTTTATAAAACAGGTTGATTTTTCTTTCAGCTCTACTCGTTTTTATTTTAAGGACGGAATATTATACGCGGGTCCCGGTTGGGATTTTGATCTTTCGTCGGGAAATATAGGTTCTGGATATCCCGAATATTCGGAATACAATAACGGAGGCAACGGTTCGGAAGGTCTTTGGGTTTCGAATTTCACTTGGTATGAAAAACTTCTCGAATGTAATGAATTCAGAAACCTTGTGAAAAATGTATATAAAAACAGCCGTTCGACCCTCGAAAATGCTTATAAAGACAATGAAAAGGGGCAAAGCAAAATAAACAGACTTCTTTCGGCGTATAAGGGTTCTTTTATTCGGAACTATTCTTCGACGGGGTGGACTTTTGCCACCGACACTTCTTACGGAAAAATCATTGATACCGATTATGACGGATATGTTTCTTACCTTAAAAACTGGTTTTCCGAAAGACTCGAATTTTTGGACGGTATATACGGTAAATAATGAATATGCGGGCGGTTTTTCGTCCGCATATTTCACATAAAAGCACCTTTTTTACCATTGAAAAATTGCGGTATATATGTTATACTGTATAAGTACAATTATATTTTAAGGAGGGGCTTATATGTGGATAGCCGATAAATGGAAAGACTTCAAGGTTATTGACGCGTCCTGCGGCGAAAAACTCGAAAGCTGGAGCGGTTATAAGCTTATAAGACCCGACCCTCAGGTTATCTGGAAAACCGAAAAGGGAAGCGATTGGAAAAAGAATATTGCAGCCCACTATCACCGTTCCGAAGCGGGCGGCGGAAAATGGGAAATATTCAATCTTCCCGAAGTCTTTTCCGTCTCTTACCGCGATCTTAAATTCAATCTCAAACCCATGGGCTTTAAGCATACGGGATTATTCCCCGAACAGGCGAGCAACTGGGATTGGGCTGACGGCGTTATAAGAAATTGCGGATACCGTCCGAATGTTCTCAACCTTTTTGCCTATACCGGAGGAGCTTCGGTTGCGTGTTCGAAAGCCGGAGCTTCCGTCTGCCACGTCGATGCGTCGAAAGGCATGACCGCATGGGCAAAGGAAAACGCCGCTCTCTGCGGAATTTCCGATATTCGCTTTATCGTTGACGACTGCATAAAATTTGTCAGCCGCGAAATCAGACGGGGCAGAAAATACGACGGCATAATAATGGATCCGCCGTCTTACGGAAGAGGTCCCGGAGGAGAAGTCTGGAAACTTGAAAACGAACTTTACTCTCTGCTGACGCTCTGCCTTGACGTTATGTCCGAAAAACCGCTGTTTTTCCTTTTGAATTCATATACCACGGGGCTTTCCGCTTCGTGTATGGAATATATGCTCGGCGTTACCGTCGCTAAAAAATTCGGCGGAAAAGTAACGGCGTCGGAAATCGGACTTCCGGTTGAAAAGTCGGGATATATTCTTCCTTGCGGAGCTTCCGCAAGATGGGAAAGATAAAATGGAATCAATAGTTTCGATTAAAAATCTTTATTTCAGATACAGCGAAGAGGATAAGCCTATTTTTGAGGATTTTTCCCTTGAAATTAAAGAGGGCGATTTCGTCGCGATAGTTGGACATAACGGCAGCGGAAAATCGACTCTTGCACAGATTCTGGCGGGAATTCTTATTCCCGAAAAAGGCGAAGTCTGCGTTAAGGGATATTCTCTTACCGACGAGAAACAGCTTGAAGAGGCAAGACCGCATATCGGAATGGTCTTTCAGAACCCCGACAATCAGATAATTTCGTCCATTGTCGAAGAAGATGTCGCATTTGCTCTTGAAAATCTCGGAGTTCCGCAGCCCGAAATGGTAAAAAGAGTTGAAGAAACTCTCAAAGCCGTAGGAATGGAAAAATATGCGAAACATTCGACCGCAAAACTTTCGGGAGGACAAAAACAGAGAATCGCAATTGCGGGTATTGTCGCAATGAGACCGTCTCTTATCGTAATGGACGAACCGACGGCGATGCTTGACCCACAGGGCAGAAAAGAGGTTATGAAAACTGTTTCCGATCTTAACAAAAGCGGAATTACGGTTATAATGATAACCCACTATATGGAAGAAGCAACGCTTGCCGACAGGGTTATAGTAATGAACGGCGGACATATATTGCTTGACGGCGAACCGCACGAAGTCTTTATGAACGCAGGTCTCTTGAAAAGCATTGGTCTTGATGTCCCGCAAAGTACGGAACTTATGTTCAAACTTCGTGAAGCGGGTTTCAGAACGCCGCTTGCAATCCTTACGGAAGAAGAATGTGAAAACGTTCTCGTCGACATACTTGAAGGAAGGATAGAAAAGGTTGAGTAACATAATTAAAGATATACTCAAAACCGAAAATATGTCGCATATATACAGTATCGGCACGCCGTTTGAAATGAAAGCGGTCGACGGTATTGATTTTGCGATCGACAGCAACGATTTCGTCGGTATTATCGGACATACCGGTTCGGGAAAATCGACTTTTATAAAACATCTTAACGGACTCGAAAAGCCGACGTCGGGAAAAGTTCTTTTTGACGGAAAAGATATCTGGGAAAAGGATTTTTCGCGAAGAGATTTGCGGTTTAAGGTCGGAATGGTCTTTCAGTATCCCGAATATCAGCTTTTTGAAAAGACCGTCGGCGAAGATATCGCTTTCGGACCTAAAAATATGAAACTCTCGGAAGACGAAATTGCCGAAAGAGTCGAAAAGGCGATGGAATTTGTCGGTCTTGACAAAGATATAATAAACGAATCTCCGTTTGAGCTTTCTGGCGGTCAGAAAAGAAGAGTTGCGATTGCCGGCATTATGGCAATGCAGCCCGATATTCTTATTCTCGACGAGCCCACGGCAGGGCTTGACCCGAGAGGCAGAGCGGAAATTCTTGAAAGAATAAAGGAATATCACGACACGCAGAACAAGGCGGTTCTTCTTGTTTCCCATAATATGGAGGATGTCGCAAACAACGCAAATAAAATACTTGTTTTGAATCACGGCAAGATAGATATGTACGGCGAAACGGACGAAGTTTTTTCTCACGCCGCTCATCTTTCCGAGATAGGACTTGATATTCCGCAGATAACAAAAATATTTCTCAATCTCAAAAACAGAGGTTATGATGTTTCGCCGTCCGTCTATTCGGTTGAAAAGGCGTGCGAAGAAATTGTAAGGTTAAAAAACGATACGGCAAAATAACGGAGGCAGCTTTTGATAAAAGATATTACCTTGGGACAATATTTCCCGGGGAAGTCGATACTGCATCGGCTCGACCCGAGAATGAAAATAATTCTCGTGATACTTTATATTGTCGTGCTTTTTTTGCCGTCAACCGTCGTCGGATATTCGCTGACAATAGTTTCCACGGTCGTTCTGATGTTTATTTCCGAAATTCCGTTCAAGCTGTATTTAAGAGGCCTTAAACCTATTTTTGTTATAGCGTGCGTTACGGTAATCCTCAACTTGTTCTATACAAAGGGCGATGTTTTGTTTTCATTCTGGATAATAACAGTTACAAAACAGGGAATAGTAAACGCCGTATTTATGCTTGCAAGAATAATGATGCTTGTCATCTCGACTTCGATGCTTACTTATACGACATCCCCGATAGTTTTGACGAACGCTCTTGAAAGACTGTTGTCTCCTTTGAAAGTTATAAAAGTTCCTGTCCACGATTTTGCTATGATAATGACGATAGCTCTTCGTTTTATCCCGACGCTTCTTGACGAAACGGATAAGATAATGTCCGCACAGAAGGCGAGAGGTGCCGATTTTGAAACGGGAAGTCTTATTCAGAGAGCAAAAGCACTTGTCCCGATTTTAATTCCGCTTTTCAGGTCTGCAATGAGCCACGCAATGGAACTCGCTACCGCAATGGAATGTCGCTGCTATACTGGTGACGACAAAAACAGAACGCACCTTGTAAAATTCAAACTTCATTTTGCCGATTTTGCGGCTTTGGGAGTTATTTTGCTGCTGCTTGCGGCGGTTATATTTCTTAACGGAGTAAAAATATTCGGAGTGTGACGGTATGCAAAATTACCTGATATATATTTCCTACAACGGAAAAAACTATGCCGGATACCAGTTGCAGAAAAATGCAAATACCGTAGGGGCGGAGATAAAAAAGGCTCTTCTTTCTCTTTTTGGAGAGATTTCCGAGCTTCACGGTTGCAGCAGAACCGACAGCGGAGTTCACGCAAAAGAATTCACGGTTTCCTTTAAGGCTGAAAAACAAATGCCCGAAAATACCGTTGTGAAAGCTCTGAACGCGAAACTTCCGTCGGATATTTCCGTTTCCCGCTGTGAATATGTTCCAGATTCATTTCATGCAAGATACAGCGTAAAGAAAAAAGAATACCGCTATGTCATATATACCGGCAAAACAAGAGATCCGTTTCTTTCGGATTTTTCATATTCCGTCGGCAGAAATCTTGATATCGAAAAAATGAACAGAGCCGCAGGTTTTCTTGTCGGAAAACATGATTTTACTGCGTTCAAAGCTGTCGGAGGCAAAACGGAAGAC
>CAKSPP010000094.1 GCA_934481505.1 uncultured Eubacteriales bacterium | reverse complement strand
GGCAGGGGCAGAAGGACTTGAACCCTCGGCACGCGGTTTTGGAGACCGCTGCTCTACCAACTGAGCTATACCCCTAAATATTCGGTTGTAATCTGCAACGGAGATATTATAACACACTTTTGTGTGTTTTGCAATAGGTTTTTGTGAAATTTTTCAAAAAATGAAAAAAATCTTTTGAGTATAGGCGAGGAGAGTTGAACTCCTGTCTTCTTTCGAACGGACTTCCGCGGAAACCTTGCAATATTCTATTCTCAAAACCTTTCCGCAAAAAGGAAAAGCCCTGTCTTGCTCAAAAAAAGACAGGGCTTTTGAAAAACTTTTTATTATTCCGTTTTTGTGTCGTCGGCTACGGTTCCGTCGCTGTAACTTCCGACTTCGGTTACATGTTCATTTAAGAAATTCGCTGCTTTTCTCGTCGTGATGCTGAGTTTTATCAAATCTTTCGACATCTGGTTTTCAAGGTCTTCGACGGTTGTGCTCTGTTCTTTTGCCAAAGCCTCCGCCTCGGTCTTATATTCGTCTTCGGTCTTTACGAAAAGGTCTTCGAGCTGGGCTATTCTCATAAGAACTATCGCACTTTTTTCATACATCGACGCCTGACTGTCCGCATACTCTTTGAAAGTGTCTTCGGTCATTCCGAAAGCCGCAAGGAACGTTGCGAATTCCATGTTGTTGTCCTTTGCATAGCTCTTAAAACTTTCTTTTATATTGTTATAGAAGAGGTCGTAAAGCCCCTCGGGTTTTGTGTCGGAAATTTTCGAATCGCTTATTATCTGGGTTGTGGCATAAGACGATCTGTAAAGAACCATATCTTCATGTGCCGCTTTTTCAAGTTCTGTGAGTTTTGCTTTCTTATATTCGTCAATCGTCTGATAATCTGTGTTTGTCGCAATAAATTCGTCGGTAAGTTCGGGATACTTTGTTTCGGTCAGTTTGTTCAATGTTACTTCGAAAACAACTTCCTTGCCCGCCATATCGGGGTTGTTGGGATACGGGTCGGGGAAAGTGAGGTTAAGTTCGAACTTGTCGCCGACATTTTTGCCGATTATGCCGTCTTCAAAACCCGAAATAAAGGAATTGCTTCCGAGAACGAGGTCATAGCCTGTTGCCGAACCTTTATCAAACGCAACGCCGTCAATTTTTCCGACAAAGTCGATATTTGCGGTGTCGCCCTTCTGAGCCGCACGGTCGGTGATTTCGACTTCTTCGGCATACTTCGTGAGAAGATCGTTTACCGCACTTTCAACCTGCGAGTCCTGTACGTCCGGATACATATCGAGTTCGATATTCGAATAGTCCGCAAGCTCGACATACTGCGACCAGTCAAGAGCCGTCATTTCGTCGTAAGTAAGCGTCTTTTTCTTCTCTTCTCCGTTTCCTCCGCACGCACAGAGCATCGTAAGCGTCATTGCCGCGGCAAGAAAACCTGCAATTATTTTTTTCATATTTTCACACCTTTTGTAAAATTGTTTGACATTATTATAAACCGCAAAAAAGTCAGGAAAAACAATAAAATGCGGCGATTTTTAGGAAAAACCTCGATTATTTTATCATAATTCCGTCTTCAAGTCAAGTTTTGCGAAAAAGTTTGAATAATTTCCTTGTAAAATTTCTGCGGTTGTGCTATACTACCGATATAATGGGAGGTGCGTGATGAGAAAATATTTTCTGCTCGCTCTGGCGGCGGTTTTTATGCTTTCTTTTGTCGGCTGTTCCTATGATCCGAACATCTCGGACGACGACGTTTTACCCGATGATTACAAACCTTCCGCCGAGGGGTATACCTATACGATACTTTCCGATCTTCGGTCGATGAAATCGCTTTGCGACACATCTTCCGACAGCGAAATCTCCGATAAACTCAAAAAGCACTACGAAACTATCGAAAAAGAACTCGGCTGCACTATTTCTCTTCAAATAACGACCGATACCATCGAAAGTGACGTTTTCAGGACTTCCGCCGGAAAAAGCGGCAGGGCAGACCTTTTGGAAACCGACGCTTCGACCGTTTCGAGGCTTCTCGAGGGCGGATACCTGACCTCTCTTGAAGATATGGGACTTGACTCGTCCGACGAAAAGTTCGGGCTTGCGTCGCAGAAAGCTTTCTTTGAAAAAGACGGAAAGACCTACGGCTTTTTCCCTCTTTTGCTCGGTGTTTCCGCTCCGACTTACAGCTACGCTCTCTATTATAACGAAAGCCTTGTGAAGAAATATTCCGGCGAAGATATCGCCGTTTTATCTGAAAACGGAAATTGGACGCGTGAAAAGTTTTCCGAGATTGCCAAAGCGGCGACTACCGACGACGCAGGGCGGAAAACCTACGCTTTTGTCACCCCGACAACCGAATTCCCAGAATTTATCGACGCCGCACTTTTTTCTTCCGGACAAACCGCCGTAAAAAACGGTAAATGCGGCTATGAAAAATATCCGACCTTAAACACTGTCGATTGGATTAAGAAAATGGTCTCTACCGACAGGGTGACTCTTTCCGCTTCGGGCGATTATGCCGATATTCTGAATTTTGCGGAGGGAAACACCGCGTTCCTTGTTTCAAGCGTAAGAACAGGGCTTTCAATGAATTCCGATTTCCCGCAGCAGTCTCTCGGAAAAGATTTGAGACTTACTTCTTTTCCCGGAATGTCGTCGGGTGCGTCTTTCGGCAAAAACGACACTTTTTATGCGATAACCACTCAGGGGAAAAAGAACCGGGCGGACAGTGCGATAATCCTCGACCGAATTTGTTCTTTAATGGAGGGGGACGACTCCGACAGCTGGAAAAAAGAGGCCGAAACGACTTATTTCTTTAACAGCAGCGATTTTTCAACATATATAACGAACCTTGAAACCGCCGGAAACGACGGGCTTCTTGATATTCCCGATTTCTCCGACGCTCTGCATGAGGCTTGGACTCTTGTCGTGAGAGGAAGCAAAAGCACGGCTCAGGCATATGAAGAAATCGAAAATGTAATAAACGGCCTTGCGGCAAACTGAAAGGAAGGAAAAAATGAAAGCAGTAGTAACAGTTATCGGAAAGGACGCCGTCGGAATTACGGCAAAAATCTCGGCAGTATGTGCAAAACACGGAGCAAATATCGTCGATATCACACAGAAAGTTCTCGAAGACCTCTTCGTTATGATAATGATAACCGAGGTTGACGGGCTTGATGTGAAATTTACCGACTTTGTTGATGAAATGGTCAGAACCGGAAAAGAATCCGACCTTGAAATCCACGTTATGCACGAAGATATTTTTAACGCAATGCACACTATATAGGTGAAACTCTATGATAAACAGTAACGATATCCTCGAAACAATAAGAATGATAACGCAGGAACATCTTGATGTCAGAACGATAACCATGGGAATTTCGCTTCTCGACTGTGCGTCGTCCGATGTCAAAAATGCCTGCGACAGAATTTACGACAAAATATGCAAAAAAGCCGAAAAACTCGTCGAAACGGGCAACGATATCGAAAAGGAATTCGGTATCCCCATTATACATAAGAGAATTTCGGTTACTCCGATTTCCCTTGTTGCGGCTCCTTGCAGAACAAACGACCTTGTTCCCTTTGCCCGCACTTTGCAGAAAGCTGCCGACACCTGCGGCGTAAACTTTATCGGAGGTTTTTCCGCCCTTGTTCAGAAAGGTTTTACCGACAGCGACATCGCCCTTATAAATTCGCTTCCCGAAGCTCTTGCCGTAACCGAAAATGTCTGTTCTTCGGTAAATGTCGGTTCGACAAAAGCAGGAATAAATATGAACGCCGTCGAGCTTATGGGACGTAAGATAAAAGACCTTGCGTTTGGAACAAAAGACAAGAATTCGATAGGCTGTGCAAAGCTCGTCGTCTTCTGCAACGTCCCCGAAGATAACCCGTTTATGGCGGGTGCTTTCCACGGAGTAGGGGAGGCGGACGCCGCGATAAATGTCGGCGTTTCGGGACCGGGTGTTGTCAAAGTAGCACTTGAAAAATGCGACGGAGACCTCGCGGAAGTTGCCGAAACCGTAAAGAAAACAGCGTTCAAGATAACAAGAACAGGACAGCTTGTCGCAAATGAAGCATCCCGCCGTCTCGGCGTTCCTTTCGGAATAGTCGACCTGTCGCTTGCCCCGACCCCCGCCGTCGGAGACTCCGTTGCCTATATCCTCGAAGAAATGGGACTTGAAAAATGCGGAACCCACGGAACGACCGCTGCTCTCGCCCTGCTTAACGACGCCGTCAAAAAAGGCGGAGTTATGGCGTCAAGCCAGGTCGGAGGTCTTTCGGGTGCGTTTATCCCCGTTTCCGAAGACGCGGGAATGATTGCCGCCGCCGAATGCGGAGCTCTTACCCTTTCGAAACTCGAAGCTATGACCGCCGTCTGCTCTGTCGGTCTTGATATGATAGCCGTTCCCGGAGACACCTCCGCATCGACCATTTCCGCAATAATCGCCGACGAAATGGCGATAGGTATGGTCAACAGCAAAACCACCGCCGTCCGTCTTATCCCGGCTTACGGCAAAAAAGTCGGTGACAGCATTGAATTCGGCGGACTTTTGGGAGCTGCTCCTATAATGCCGGTAAGCGAATATTCCGCCGAGAAATTCATTTCGAGAAAAGGCAGAATTCCCGCACCGATACAAAGTCTCAAAAATTAGGATGATGAAAAAATGACAAGCCGTTTGCCGAAGCTTTCGGCATTTATAAAAAAGCATTCGACCGTCCTTAAATTCGCGATGTCGTCCTTTACCTGCTACGCCGTCGAGTATGCTCTTTACAGTATTTTCGTTACGGTTCCCGTTTTGTGGGGCGGCAGGGTGCATGTCAAACTGTCGAACGTCGGAGCAAGAGTAATAGGCTCGACAATGAACTTTTCGATAAACCGAAAATTCGTTTTCGGCAGCGACGGAGGAAGAATGTCAAAACTTATAGAATATTTTTCTCTTGTCGCCGCGGTTCTTGCCGGAAGCACTTTTATTCTCGGTCTCTTGGTCGAAAAATGCCACTTCAACCGCTACTTTACGAAGATCGCCGTAGACACCGCTTTCTTTGTCGTGAACTGGCTTGTCCAGCGTTTCGTCATCTTCAAGGAAGATTAAAAAACGAATTTTTTCCGAACTTTCGATAAACTTCGCGTTTGTCGGAAGTTCTTTTTTTTATGCCCTTTTCCGACAATTTGTGCCGATATTTTTGCCGCGTTTATCTCCCGCCCTTTCCGAAAGACAACGCCGAACAATTCGACAGAGCCGAAAAGGTCGGCAACCACGGCTTTTTCCCTCGTTTGTAAAAGTTTTGAAAAATCGGGAGAATTGTAAGATTTTTCAGTTATTGACATCTTGTGAATGTCAAAACAACAGCCCCGGAAGAGTAAAATGGTTATGCTATAATTATTATATTATATATAGTCAAATTTTGTCTATTATTTTACCATTGGAGGCAACACGATGAAAAGCAGTTTTGCAAAACGGATCGTTTCGACAATCTTGCTTGTCGCCATGGTCATAAGCTGCACAAACCTTTCTTTCACTGCAGCTGCTCTGACCTCAGGCAATACGGGTGATTTTGAAACGACCACCGGAAAACTCGTTGCGGAAAATTACGATTTTCTTAACGCATACGAGAAAGCCATTCTTTCTTCGGGTGCACTTACCGAAGACA
>CAKSPP010000093.1 GCA_934481505.1 uncultured Eubacteriales bacterium | reverse complement strand
TATCGCAGACAACAATATAATCGGCATAATTGCTTTTTGCCGAATTTCCGGCAACCGTCAATATTTCCCGACATTTCTGTCCGAGCATTTTTTTGATTTTTCTTTTTTCGGACTCGGCATTTTTTGCAACCGGTTTATTCCGTGTTTCCGCAGTCCTTAATTCCTGTTTCAAGCCGTCACCGCCTTCCTTTGGCTTTGTAGGATATATCAAATATATGATACCAAAAACAGCATATAAAGTCAATATTTCGGGCAAAAAGTCGATTTAATGTAAATTTTATTTTGTAACAATTATGTCAAAAATATAACACCGTAAGGTAATATGTTTAATTTATACTGTATTTGTCACCAATGAATAAAACAAAAGGTGACAATCGGAGGCCGAGATGACAAACGAAAAGCTGATAAATCTGCTTTTATCGGAAAACGGATATGTTTCGGGCGAAAAAATAGCAAAAGAAACAGGGGTTACCCGAAACTGCGTCTGGAAGAAAATCAAAGAGCTGAAAAATGAGGGATATGACATTGTTTCCGTGCCGAACAAAGGCTATCTTCTCAAAAATTCGGGCAACAATTTTTCTGCGGCGATAATAAAAAGCAGGCTGAATAAAGATATTGAGGTCGAATGTGAAGGCACCGTAACTTCCACAAACACGATATTAAAAGGAGAAGCGGCAACATCTTCCGATAAAAAAGAAAAAATACTGATAGCAAACCGGCAAACGGAAGGGCGGGGAAGACTCGGGAAGAGTTTTTTCTCTCCGGAAGAAACCGGAATGTATATGAGTATGCTTCTTTATCCGAAGTTCAAAGCTACCGAATCTTATCTGATTACAGCCGCAGCGGCAGTCGCCGTATGTCGTGCGATAGAGAAGATTTCTCCCGATAAAAAGCCGAAAATCAAATGGGTAAACGACGTTTTTATCAATTCAAAGAAGGTTTGCGGAATTTTAACGGAGGGAGCGACAGATTTTGAAAGCGGCGGACTTGAATATGCCGTTGTCGGAATAGGCGTCAACCTCTTCACCTCCGAGAAAATATTTCCCGGGGAATTAAAGAATATTGCCGGCAGTATTTTTGAAAAAGCTCCGTCACCCGAAACACGGAACGAATTTGCGGCTGCCGTAATAAACGAATTCTTTGCCGTATATGAAAACGGCGTCGGTTTTATGAAAGAATATAAAGAGCGTTCTTTCCTTATCGGGAAAAGAGTAATTTCGGCTTTGGGCGGCGGTGTTGTCGAAGATATAACAGACAGAGCGGAGCTTGTGCTTCGTCTTGACAGCGGAGAAATAAAAACAATCTCCGCAGGTGAAATAAGCGTAAAGGAAGATAAAAACAATGAAAACTAAAACTTACAATCTCGTTTCCTGCGGCGTTATGACCGCACTTATAGCGGTTCTTTCCCAGATATCGATACCTTTGCCGTCGGGTGTACCTATAACCTTACAGACTTTTGTTATCGCACTTGCCGGATTTTTCCTCGGCAGCGGTTTTTCCGCGGTAAGCGTTGCTGCGTTTATTGTTCTCGGAGCTGTCGGGCTTCCCGTTTTTTCGGGTTTTAAGGGCGGACTTTCAGTTCTTACGGGATTAACCGGAGGCTTTATTTTCGGATTTATTCTGCTTGCCGTTTTCTGCGGTCTTAAAAGAGATAAATTATGGCTGAACATAATCTTTTCGGTTATCGGACTTGCTCTTTGTCATTTATGCGGAACCATTCAGTATATGCTGCTTGCTAATATGGAGTTTATTCCCGCGTTTTTGCTCGTTTCGGCACCGTATCTGATTAAAGACATAATTTCGATAGGCGTTGCAAAATGGGTAGCAATTCTTATGACAAAAGCAACCGCTAAAATCAAAAAATCCTGAAGCAAAACTTCAGGATTTTTTCTTTATACATCATCATTATCTCTCGGGAGATCTTCGACGGAATCTTCGATTATCTGTTTTACCGTATCAACGCCCGTTCCTTTTTCGGAAGAGAAGGGGATTACTTCAACGCCGAAAATCTCGGAAAACTTTTCTGTCTGATTTTTAACGGCTGTCGGCGAAAGTTTATCGGCTTTTGTCGCAACCACGCAGAAGAGATAGTTTTTCGACATCAGATAATCGTACATTATCATATCGTTTTCCGACGGATCATGCCTCATATCGACAAGCAAAAAGACCATTCTTATATCGCGGTCAAGATCAAAATAATCTTCGATAAGGCTGCCCCAGTTCTTTCTTTCGGCTTTCGAGCGTTGAGCAAAGCCGTAACCGGGTAAATCAACAAGATATGCGGTTCTGTCAATTTCAAAGAAGTTAATCGAAATTGTTTTTCCGGGTTTTGCACTTGTTCTTGCAAGAGCTTTTCTGTTAAGCACCTTGTTTATCATCGAAGACTTGCCGACATTTGATTTTCCGACAAAAAGGATTTCGGGTTTCATTGCAAGTGTAAGTTCACGGTCATTGAACCAGCTTGTTTTGAACTCTACATTATGAAAATTCATATTATAACTCCTTTAACGCAACGGCAAGAACGTCTTTCATAGTTTCGGCAGGAATAAATTTAAGAGATTTTTTCACTTCGCCGTCGATTTCGTCAAGATCGGGCAGATTGAGTTGCGGGACTATAACCTTTTCAATACCTGATTTATAGGCAGCCATCGTCTTTTCTTTAAGTCCGCCGATAGGCAGAACATTGCCGCGTAGCGTGATTTCGCCGGTCATTGCGACCTTTCCGTCAACTTTTCGTCCCGAAAGCTCGCTTACGAGAGCGGTTGCGATTCCGATACCGGCGGAAGGCCCGTCCTTCGGAACGGCTCCCTCGGGAAAATGGAAATGAATATCCTTGTTTTTATAGAAATCGGGATCGATATTGAATTCTTCGGCAACCGAACGGACAAAACTTATTGCGGTTTTTATCGATTCTTTCATAACATCACCGAGCGAACCTGTAAGCTCCGTTTTTCCTGTGCCTTTAAGAGCGGAAACTTCAATGGGCAGAAGCTCGCCGCCGACAGACGTATATGCAAGCCCGTTTACAACGCCGACTTTGTCCGAAAGATCGTTCATTTCGTCTCTGTATTTCGGTGCTCCCAAAAATTCGGAGAGATTTTCTGCTGTTACGGTAACTTTTTCGGTTTTATCTTCGGTTACGAATTTTCTTGCTATTTTACGCAGAATTGCGGCGATTTTCTTTTCAAGATTACGAACGCCGGCTTCTTTTGTGTAATATTTTATAATTTCTTTGATAGCGTCGTCCTGAATATCGACAAATTCAGCCGAAAGACCGTGTTTTTCAATCTGCTTCGGAATAAGATGTTCTTTTGCAATATTGAATTTTTCGGTATCGGTATAAGACGACAGTTCAAGAATTTCCATTCTGTCATAAAGCGGCAGGGGAATATTATCGGCGTCGTTTGCCGTTGCAATAAATATAACATTGCTTAAATCGAACGGAAGATCTATGTAGTGGTCTTTGAAATTCTTGTTCTGTTCGGGGTCGAGAACTTCGAGAAGAGCCGCCGACGGGTCTCCCTTATAATCGGCACCGAGTTTGTCGACTTCGTCAAGTAAAATTACGGGATTTGCGACTTTTGCGTGAATTACGGCGTCCATAATTCTGCCCGGCATAGACGCAAGATAGGTTCTTCTGTGTCCGCGAATTTCGTTTTCGTCGCGAACTCCGCCGAGAGCAATCCTCTCAAATTTTCTGCCGCAGGTTTTAGCTATTGACTGTGCAACGGAAGTCTTACCTGTACCCGGAGGGCCTATAAGGCAGAGAATCTGTGCGTTTGCCTTACCCGTAAGCTTTTTGACGGCAAGAAATTCTATAATTCTGTCTTTTACTTTTTCAAGTCCGTAATGGTCTTTGTCAAGGATTTCCGCAGCCGTTTTAAGGTCTGACGAATCTTCGCTGAAAACGCCCCACGGAAGAGAAAGGCAGCAATCAAGATATGTTGAAATAACGGAGAATTCCTGCGACGCTTCGGGCAAATTCCAAAGTTTTTCAGCTTCGCTCTTTAACTTTTCCTTAACGTCGTCGGGAGCTTTTAACGCGGCAATTTTATCCGAATAAAAATCCGTTGCTTCTTCGCTCGTATCGTTGATTTCTTCTTTAAGAACCCTTATCTGTTCTCTTATAAAGTATTCCTTTTTCGAAGCGATTACATTCTTCTGGATTTTGCCGTTAAGCTCGCCCTGATACCGTATCATTTCAAGCTCGGCTTCTAAAATATCGCAAAGTAAAGACGCTCTTTTTTCGATATCAAGCTCATTGAGAATATCGAGTTTATCGTCGATAGGCAGGAACGAATTTTCCGCGATAAAATCGCAAAGCATTCCCATATTGTCGATTTCAGCGGCTTTTTTCAGGATTTTCTCGTCAAAATCGCCGTTGCTGTGAATGTAATTCGAATAAAGACTTAAAAGTTTGTCAAAAAGAGCTTCTGAAACTTTTGAATTATCCCTTGCTATATCAAGCTCTTTAACGGGCGAAACGGAAATAAACAACGCACCGTCTTTGAGATAAGGATTTGATTTTTTCTCCGCTCTGCAAAAACAGTCGAAAATTACGGTTGCGGGGTGCTTGTCCGAAACGGAAATCTGGCGGATAATACCGATAATTCCGCATGCAGACTCCGAATTTCCCTTTATATCCATAAAATCTTCGGGTTTTTCGTCCGAAAATTCATAAAAAACATATCTGCCTTCGTTTACGGCGGTTTCTGCCGATTTGAGCATATATTTGTTTGCCGGCGTAAACTGTATACGCATCTGGGGGAAGGGGACAAAGGACTCTGCGGCAAGGTAGGGGAGAGTCAGTCTTCCGTTTTCGTCACCGTAGAATGCCGTTAATCTATCTATTTGCGAATAACTTTCTGAAAATGAATTTAACATCTGGATATCCTTCCATAATAGAATTATTACAGCATATAGTAACATATAAAAGTAACATTATTTTGAAGTTTTATATATTAAATTCAAGTCACAAAAAAGACATATTTTAGTTTGTTTTCAAAATATTCATAAATAACCTATTGAAAAAATAATAGGAATATGATATAATTATCTCCGTCAGATATGGTGGGTATAGCTCAGCTGGTTAGAGCGCCAGATTGTGGCTCTGGAGGCCGTGGATTCGAATTCCACTATCCACCCCATAAAAATTGCGTCTGCTTTCGCAGGCGTATTTTTTTACGCAAAAATGCAGCTATCGGCTAAACATAATTTTTGAGCAAAATTAACCTCTCGTTTTAAGCGTTTATTTTTATTGTAAACGATGAACCGATCATTTGAATAATTTTTATTCGATCGAAAAAAAACAAATAAATACAAAACAATGTTGAAATAATATAATATACTACTAAAAATAGTACAGTCGATATGATAATAAAATGTTGTATCAGAATAAGAATTGTAAGTATTCATATAAAATATTATGTAAAGGTTCAATTATAGAATTTCTTCAAGGAAACTATATAGCAATTATTGTTTATTACCTGTATATATAATAATATAACAGAATATCTCTATATGCAACATGTATAGACCTACGCAGCTTCGTTCTTTCTTTTTTTACCACCTCCCCGAATTGCACAAAATATTCATTTTGTGCAATTACTGTCTACGCAAAAAAAACAGAGCCGTCATATCGGCTTTATTCCTACAC
>CAKSPP010000092.1 GCA_934481505.1 uncultured Eubacteriales bacterium | reverse complement strand
GCCGCAAGATAGGTGAAATCAAAAACGGCGAGGAAAAGACTTTTGAGATCGAAAACAACGCCGCAAAAATATTTGTTATAGCGGATAAACTGAGCAAAAATTTCTGCTGCGAATATTATCAGCTTCCCGAGGGGGAAGAGGATATTTCGCTTACCGGTAAATGTCATTTCGATTTCTTTGCCGGAAATGCTTTCAGATTTGAAAATAACGACAGCGAAGAGGTTGTTTCGTTCCGTAAAAAGAACAGAAGAAGAGGCGTCGGTATTATGACCGCGGTTATCGCCGTCTGTATTGTTATCGGTGCGGTCGCAGGCTTTTTGGTTGCAAAATCCCAGATTTCCGGAGCGAAAAACTTCTCTGCGGACGGGCTTACGATAACTCTTACCGGAGACTTTTGGGAATCGAATATTTCGTCGATTTTCAATTCCGTTTACGATTCGAATGATATCGCCGTCTTTACTTTGAAAGAGCAGTTTACGCTGCTTGAAGGCTTGGAAGACTATACCGTTGACGATTATATCAATCTTATGGTGAAAAACAGCGATATAACCTCAATCGAGAAAAAATCAAAAGACGGACTCACTTGGTTCGAATATACATATGAGAACACAAGTACCGAGGAAGTATACAGATATTTTATCTATGTTTATAAGACCGACGACGCGTTCTGGTCTGTTCAGTTTGCTTTGCTCGACGAAAAAACGGACGCGTACCGCAATGAAATCTTTAATTGGGCAAAATCCGTAAAGTTTGACGGCTGATTTTATGAAAATCGAAAAATCGAAAAACAGCATTCGGCTGAAATATAATACTTATTTTGTATTTACGGGTTTTCTTATCTTTGCAATTGCCGTTTTTCTTTTCTCGGCTGTTTTCAAAATTATTTTAATACAGGAAAGTTTTATCCCGACGGATATATCGGATATCGTTTTTATCACAGCCTTTATATTCCTTGTTTTCGGGCTTTCTGTATATTCTTTGATATCGGGTTTCAAAAAACTCGAAATAACGGAAAGCGGCGTCCGTTCCGGCATGCGTTTTTATGAATGGGCAAAAATAAAGGACTGGGGCGTTTCCTACTATGCGACAGCCCGCGGCGGAGACTCTTTCTATTGTCTTTATTTTTCCGAAAATAAGTTACATGGAAAACTGAAAGGAAAGATGATAAAATTTATTGTTTCCGAGAAAAATCTTCCCAAAATCATAAATAATGTTGTCCCTTTCTGCAAAGAGAAAACGGAAGTTTCTCCGATTATTTTCAGGCAATTCGAGGTGTAAAATGAAAAAAGTTCTGTTTATAAGCACGGTTCTCGAACAGCATATCGAGGCGTTTCACAAGCCTTACATCGCATGGCTTAGACGTCAGGGCTGCGAGGTTCATGTAATAGCCAACGCCTGCGGAAAACCGTTTGATCTTTGCGATAAACTCTATGATGTCGCAATCGAAAGATCTCCGTACAGCCTCAAAAATATTCCTGCGTTTTTTAAGGTCAGAAAAATCATAAACAAAGAAAAATACGATCTGATTACCTGCCACACTCCCATGGGCGGCGTTATTGCAAGGCTTGCGGCGAAAAAAGCCCGTAGAAACGGGACAAAAGTTCTCTATACCGCTCACGGTTTCAATTTCTATAAAGGTTCGCCGAAAAGCTATTGGATTCTTTATTATACAATGGAAAAATTCCTTGCCGGAAAAGCCGATTGCATAATAACGATGAACGAAGAGGATTATTCTCTTGCCAAGAGAAAATTCGAATCGCCGAAGACCGAAATTAAAAAAATCGACGGAATAGGCGTCGATTTGGAAAGATTTTCACCCGTAACCGAAGAAGAAAAGGTAAAATTAAAAGAAGAAAACGGCTACGGCGGAAAATTTCTGCTTATCTATGCCGCCGAATTTATTCCTCGCAAAAATCATAAATTTTTGATTGACGCGGCACCTGTTCTCTGTAAAAAATATCCCGATATAAAATTCCTTTTCTGCGGAAAGGGAGAATTTTTCGAAGAAATCAAAGCCTATGCCGAAGAAAAAGGCGTTTCGGAATATATCGATTTCCTCGGCTTCCGAAAAGATATGCCTAATCTTTACAATATGAGCGATATCCTGTCGATTTCAAGCAGGCAGGAGGGCTTACCGATAAATCTTATCGAGGGCATGGCTTCGGGACTTCCCGCAGTCGCTTCCGCAATAAGAGGGCAGACCGACGCCGTAATAAACGGCGAAAACGGCTACCTTTATTCCCTTGATTCACCGGAGGAATTCATTGAGTGCGTCAGCCGCATTCACGACGACCGCGAGCTTTACAAAAAAATGTCTGCTGCCGCCGTTGAAAGCGTTAAAAAATTCGACATAAAAAATACTCTGAAACAAATGGAGAAGATATATCGGGAATATAAAGTAATATAAATAGGAGAGAAGAAAATTGGAAAGTAATCAGAAAAAAAGAAGTACATTTTCGGGCAAACTCGGCTTTGTCCTTGCGGCGGCGGGTGCGTCCGTCGGGCTCGGCAATATTTGGAGATTTCCTTATCTTGCCGCGAAATACGGCGGCGGAATATTCCTGCTCGTCTATATCGTCCTTGCCGTAACTTTCGGCTATACGATGATAACCGCCGAAACCTCCCTCGGAAGAATGACCGGCAAAAGCCCCGTCGGAGCATATCACTCTTTCGGAAAGTCCAAATGGCTTTCTTTCGGCGGCTGGATAAACGCGATAATTCCGGTGCTTATAGTGCCTTACTATTCGGTTATCGGCGGCTGGGTCATAAAATATCTTTTTGAATATATAATAGGCAACGGCAGTAAACTTGCCGAAGACGGATATTTTTCAAGCTTTATTTCTAACGGAATTTCCGCCGAGATTTGCTTTGTCGTTTTCGCTTTGATGACGATGATAATAATTTTCTGCGGCGTAAGAAACGGTATCGAAAGAGTTTCGAAATTTATGATGCCGATTCTCGTCGTTCTTTCTGTTGTTATCGCGATTTATTCGATAACCAGACCCGGGGCAATGGAGGGCGTAAAATACTTCCTTCTTCCCGATTTTTCGAATTTTTCATGGATGACCGTGGTTTCCGCAATGGGACAGATGTTCTATTCTCTGTCGATTGCAATGGGAATTCTCGTAACTTTCGGTTCATATATGAAAAAAGATGTTCCGATTGAATCTTCAACTAAAAACGTCGAAATATTCGATACCGGAATCGCAATAATGGCAGGTCTTATGATAATCCCCGCGGTCTTTGCGTTTTCCGGCGGCGACCCCGAAGTTTTGCAGGCAGGCCCGTCGCTTATGTTTGTAACTATCCCGAAAGTCCTTGACAGCATGGGCATGGGAACCGTCTTCGGAATATTTTTCTTCTTCCTTGTTCTCTGTGCCGCTTTGACAAGCTCGATTGCCCTTACCGAAAGTGCCGTTTCGACTTTCCAGGACGAACTCAAATGGAGCAGAAACAAATCGGCGACCGTCGTTTCGGTTATCATGGTTCTGCTCGGAACGCTTTCCTCTCTCGGCTACGGACCTCTTTCGGCGGTCAAAATTATCGGAATGCAGTTCCTTGACTTTTTCGACTTCCTTACAAACTCCGTAATGATGCCGATTGCCGCAATCGCAACCTGCCTTCTTGTTTCGAGAGTTATGGGCGTCGATAAGATCGAACACGAAATGACGCTTGAAAACGGAACTTTCCGCAGAAAGAAAATTTTCAACTTCATGATACGCTGGCTTTGCCCGATCTTTGCCGCGATAATCCTTATAAGCTCGGTTGCAAACGCTTTCGGCTGGATCAAAATGTAATATATTACAGCTCGAAGAGCCGTGAAATCTTTTGGATTTCACGGCTCTTTTTTCTTGTATAATTAAATCGAGGTGATAATATGGATAGAATGCTTACTGCGTCCGCCGTTTCGGCTTTCCGCGACTTTCTTATATCCGACGAAAAAAGCCACGCGACCGTTGGAAAATATGTCCGCGACGTTCTTTCCTTTGCGGCGTTTTCGGACGGCGAAATAACAAGGGAAACGGTTCTTGATTACAAGAATTTTCTTGTCGGAAAATACTCCGCTTCAAGCGTGAATTCAATGCTTGTCGCTCTGAACAGATTTTTCGACTTTTCGGGGTGGCACGACCTTAAAGTCAAGACTTTGAAACTTCAGAAGAAAGTTTTTTGCTCCGAAGAAAAAGAACTGTCGAAAGCGGAATATAAAAGCCTTTGCAGGGCGGCTGAACAAAAGGGAAACCGCAGAATTTCTCTTATCATTCAGACGATTTGCGGAACGGGAATCCGCGTCGGCGAACTTCGTTATATAACCGTCGAGGCGGCAAAAAAGGGAAACGCCACCGTTACCTGTAAGGCGAAAACCAGGACGGTGTTTATCGTTCGCGAACTGCAAAAAAAATTACTCCGCTACGCGGCGGAGCAGGGGATAAAAAGCGGAATAATATTCGTTACGCGAAACGGAAATCCGATAAACAGAATAACCGTTTGGCGTGAAATGAAAAATCTCTGTGCCACGGCGGGCGTCGACAGCCGAAAAGTCTTTCCGCATAACCTGCGGCATCTTTTCGCCCGCGTCTTCTGGTCGGTCGAAAAAGATATCGCAAAACTCGCCGATATCCTCGGACATTCAAGCATCGACACAACAAGAATTTATATCATTTCGACCGGCGAAGAACATCGCCGCCGAATGGAAAATATGCACCTGATTTTGTAAAATAACATAATCCGCATTATGTTGCTAAGTTTCGTGTAAAATGTGTCAAAATCTCCAATCAATACGCTTAATTATAACACCTTCTTACTGAAAAGTCAACTATTTTATGCCAAAATTTCGGTAAAACCGTATTGCCGACTGAAAAATTGCATAACAACAAAGCCTTTTCGTCATAATTTTGCAAAATTTTTATTGAAAAGGCTTTATCATAATGTCCGAAAATATGCAGAAAAATTTTTTGCTCGATTTTCAAACTTATTCAGTATGTAAAAAGCAACATAATGCGGATTATGTTGCAAAATATATAAACGAGAGGGGATTTTCTAATGCAGGAAAACGAAAAGCTCAGACAGGATTTTGTAAACGATTATACAAAAGAAAAAATTAAAAACCTGACTTTCGAAGAGTATGCAATAGGTTACGGCAAAAACAATAAATCCTTTTGTTACAGACTTGAATATGAATTGCATGACCTTGGCAGTATCCGAAATGCACCATCGGGAAAATTCGGAGTTTGGTTCGGCACAACCGGAAAGGATAAAACCAAAGCCAAACGGTGTAATTCGAAATTCGGAACAACGCCGGAAGAAGGGCTTGAAACCGCAAAAGAAGAAATTATATCGTTGATTGATGCCGGAAAAAACGACGATTATGCAACGATACTTAATTCGAAATTTTCACCGCTTGTCCGCGGAAAAATCCTTTACATATATTATCCGGATAAATATATCCCGATTTTTTCGGAAGATCATTTGAAGCATTTTCTGAAAAAACTCGAATGTGGAGATTTCGGAAATAATCATATTGAAATGCAAAAACGATTATTGGAATATAAGAATTCCCACAACGCAACAAAAAGGATGAATAATGAACAGTTCCATAAATATCTGTATGAAACTTTTCCGCCGAAAGGATATGTGAAAGATCCGGACGCCTGTGACGAAAAGAATAAAAATGATATAATTGCCGCGTCTGCCGAAAAGTTCAGCCC
>CAKSPP010000091.1 GCA_934481505.1 uncultured Eubacteriales bacterium | reverse complement strand
GGGTTGTCGAGATGCAGTCCGAAGCCGGTGCAGCCGGTACGGTTCATGGTTCGCTCGCCGCTGGCGCGCTGACCACCACCTTCACTGCGTCGCAGGGCCTTCTGCTGATGATCCCGAATATGTATAAAATCGCGGGCGAACTCCTTCCCTACGTATTCCATGTTTCCGCCCGCTGCGTAGCGTCCCACGCCCTCAATATTTTCGGCGACCATTCCGACGTTTACGCCTGCCGTCAGACCGGTTTTGCAATGCTTGCGGAAACCAACCCCCAGGAAGTTATGGATCTCGGTGCAGTCGCTCATCTCGCGACCATCAAGAGCAGAGTTCCTTTCTTAAACTTCTTCGACGGTTTCAGAACTTCTCACGAAATTCAGAAAATCGCCGTCTGGGATTATGAAGACCTCAAAGAAATGACCGATATGGACGCTGTCGAAGCTTTCAGAAAGAGAGCTTTGAACCCCGAAAGACCGGTTATGAGAGGTTCTCACGAAAACGGAGACATCTTCTTCCAGAACAGAGAAGCTTGTAACAAATATTACGACGCCGTTCCCGGTATCGTTGAAGAATACATGAACAAAGTCAACGCCAAACTCGGCACCGACTACAAACTCTTCAACTACTACGGTGCTCCCGATGCCGATAAGATTATCGTTGCTATGGGTTCTATCTGCGATGTTGCAGAAGAAGTTATCGACTATCTTACCGCCGCAGGCGAAAAAGTCGGTCTTGTCAAAGTCCGTCTTTACCGTCCGTTCTCCGCTGAAAAACTCAGCGAAGCAATTCCCTCGACCGTTAAGAAGATCGCGGTTCTCGACAGAACAAAAGAACCCGGTGCTCTCGGCGAACCTCTTTACCTTGACGTTGTTGCGGCTCTCGCTTCTCAGGGCAGAGGCGATATCAAAGTAATCGGCGGCCGTTACGGTCTCGGTTCGAAAGATACTCCCCCCGCAAGCGTATTCGCTGTTTACAACGAACTCAAAAAAGACGCTCCCAAGCATCAGTTCACTCTCGGAATCGTCGATGACGTTACCCACCTTTCTCTCGAAGAAACCGCCGCTCCGAACACCGCTGCGGAAGGTACTATCGAATGTAAATTCTGGGGACTCGGCGGCGACGGAACCGTCGGTGCAAACAAAGACTCCATCAAGATTATCGGCGACCATACCGATAAATACGTTCAGGCATACTTCCAGTACGACTCGAAGAAAACCGGCGGTGTAACCATTTCTCACCTCCGTTTCGGCGACAAGCCCATCAAGAGCCCGTACTACATCAATAAAGCAGACTTCGTTGCCTGCCATAACCCCTCTTACATCGAAAAGGGCTTCCGTATGGTAAACGACGTCAAACCCGGCGGCGTATTCCTTATCAACTGCCAGTGGGACGAAAAAGAACTGTTTGAAAAACTCAACGCCGAAGCAAAACGCTATATCGCCGAAAACAACATTCAGCTTTACACCGTTAACGCTATCGACCTTGCCGCAGGTATTGGTCTCGGAAAGAGAACCAACACCATTTTGCAGGCATCTTTCTTCTCCCTTGCAGGCGTTCTTCCGAAGGACGAAGCCATCAAATACATGAAAGACGCCGTCACCAAGAAGTTCTCCAAAAAAGGACAGGATATCGTCGATATGAACCATAAGGCTATCGACGCAGGCTTCGGTGCTTACACCAAAGTCGAAGTTCCGGCTGATTGGAAAAACGCTGTTGACACTGCTGCTCCCGAAAAGAGCGAAGGCCCCGCAAAACTCGTCGAAATGGTCGACACCATTATGAAACCCGTCGGAAAGATGGACGGCGATATGCTTCCCGTTTCCACTTTCGTAAATCACGCCGACGGTACTTTTGAACAGGGTGCTTCCGCTTACGAAAAGAGAGGCGTTGCCGTAATGGTTCCCGAATGGGATCCGACCACCTGTGCAAAATGTAACAAGTGTGCTTTCGTTTGTCCGCACGCTACCATCCGTCCGTTTGCTCTTGACGCAGACGAGCTTGCGGCAGCTCCCGCAAACATGAAGAAAGCTCCGAAACCCATTGTCAAGACCGACTACACCTACACTCTCGCAATCTCTCCGATGGATTGTATGGGATGCGAAGTCTGCGTAGGCGTCTGCCCGACAAAATCCCTTAAAATGGTTTCGAGAGAAAGCCAGGAAGATCAGCAGCCCGTATTTGATTACTGCGTTGCTAACGTCTCCGAAAAGGCTGACCTCACCGCTAACATAAACGCAGTTTCCTGTCAGTACAAGAAACCGCTTCTCGAATTCTCCGGCTCCTGTGCAGGTTGTGCCGAAACTTCCTACGCTCGCCTTATAACACAGCTCTTCGGCGACAGAATGTATATCTCGAACGCTACCGGATGTTCTTCTATCTGGGGCGGTCCTGCCGGCACCTCGCCTTATACCGTAAACAAGAAAGGCCACGGACCTGCTTGGGCAAACTCCCTCTTCGAAGATAACGCTGAACACGGTCTCGGTATGTACTACGGCCAGAAGACCATCAGAGACAGACTTATCGGCGACGTCAAAGAAATCGCGGCGTCCGACAAGGCTTCCGCAGAAGTCAAAGCAGCAGCAGAAGAGTTCCTCGCAACCGTAAACGACGGCGAAAAGAACACTCCCGCAAGCGAAAAACTTATCGCTGCAATCGAAGCTTCGGGTGCTGACTGCGATCTTTGCAAAGATATCCTTACAAATAAAGAATACCTCTCCAAGAAATCCGTTTGGATCTTCGGCGGAGACGGTTGGGCTTACGATATCGGTTTCGGCGGTCTTGACCACGTTATCGCTACCGGCGAAGATGTAAACATCATGGTATTCGATACCGAAGTTTACTCCAACACCGGCGGACAGGCTTCCAAATCGTCCAATATCGGTCAGGTTGCTCAGTTTGCTGCCGCAGGTAAAGCAATCGCGAAAAAGAACCTTGCGGATATTGCAATGAGCTACGGATATGTCTATGTAGCACAGGTTGCTATGGGTGCCGACGCAAATCAGACCCTTAAAGCAATCCGCGAAGCAGAAGCATATCACGGACCGTCAATAATCATCGGATACTCTCCCTGTGAAATGCACTCCATCAAGGGCGGCATGAAGAACTGCCAGACCGAGATGAAGAAAGCCGTTGATTGCGGATACTGGAATATGTTCAGATTCAATCCGACTCTTGCGGCAGAAGGCAAGAACCCGTTCACCCTCGATTCCAAGGCTCCGACTGCGGACTACAAGGAATTCATCATGGGCGAAGCTCGTTACAGCTCTCTTACACGTTCCTTCCCCGAAAGAGCGAAAGTTCTCTTCGAAAAAGCGGAAGAAAACGCTAAGGCTAAACGCGAGAGATTCGAAAAACTCAGCGAGAAATAAAATTTATTAAAAGATAATGCAAAAAAGCCGAAAGAACTATGTTTTTTCGGCTTTTTGCAAACGGGAGAAGTTATGAAAAATTTCGATCGTTTTATTCCTGCCGAAAAGGATATCGTTTATCTTCCCGCCGAAGACCCGATAACCTCGGGCGAACTTTGTGCCTTTACGGGTCACCGTCCCGATAAACTCGGCTTTACGGGGGAAACCGATACCGACTGCCTCCGTCTGAAAGCGGAACTTCACGAGGCGATAAAATACGAAATGGGCAAAGGCTGCAAGGCTTTTGTCACAGGCATGGCTCCCGGCGTCGATACATGGGCGGCGGAAGAAGTCCTTCTCCTTAAAACGCATTTTCCCGAACTCAAACTCTATGCGGCTGTTCCGTATAAAAAGCAGTTTGAAAGGCTTTACGGCTGGCAGAAAGAAAGATATTTTCTTATCCTGTCAAAGTGCGAAAAAGTTTTTCTTATCTCCGAAGAATACGACAGACGCTCTTTTCACATCCGCAATTCCTTTATGGTTCGCAACGCGACCCGTCTTATCTCCGTTTTCAACGGCGACAGGGGAGGAACCGCAAACACCGTGAAGGCTGCGGCGAAAAAAGGAATAGAAATATACAACATATCCATAAAATGAGGATTTACTATGACTGATCTTAAATATAAACTTCCTCCCATGGGGTGGAACTCTTTCTGCTCAATGAACTGCGAGCCGAATCAGCAGACAATTATGGAAGCCGCCGACGCAATGGTCGAAACGGGGCTTCGCGACGCGGGCTATAAATATGTAAACCTTGACGACGGCTGGATCGAAAAAGAAAGAGGCAAGGACGGCAAACTCGTTATCCGCAAAGACCGTTTCCCCGACGGAATGAAGGCTCTTGCCGATTATATCCATTCAAAGGGGCTCAAAGCCGGAATTTACCTCGGCTGCGGAGCAACTACCTGGAACGGCGACGCGGGAACCGTAG
This sequence comes from uncultured Eubacteriales bacterium, assembly GCA_934481505.1. Lineage (GTDB taxonomy): Bacteria > Bacillota > Clostridia > Oscillospirales > UBA644 > Geddesella. The sequence continues at coordinate 1,404 of CAKSPP010000091.1, read as the reverse complement.
GGCACGAATTCGAGGACGCACAGGATATCGCCGATTGGGGCTTTGATTTCCTTAAATACGACGACCACCCGACGGAAGCCGACCCTGCCGACAGAGACCTTATCGCCGAATATGTCAAAATGGCTTGTGCTCTCAAAAAGACGGGCAGAGATATTCTTTACGCTATCTGCGAACACGGTTCTTACCGTCCGTGGAATTGGGCTATGGGAATGAGCCCGATGTGGAGAATGGGCGTCGATATAAGAGACCAGTGGGACGGCTGCGAGGGTGCCGTATGGGGTATTATGCAGGCGATCGACTGCCGCAACGCCGACCTTTATCCTTATGCCGGTATCGGACATTTCAACGACCCCGATATGCTCGTCGTCGGTCTTCATAAGGCAAACGACTGGATGGGCAACGGCTGCACCGATACCGAATATATGACCAATTTCGCCCTCTGGTGCATGATGGCGGCTCCTCTTATGATAGGCTGCGACATCAGAAAAATGGACGAAAAAACAAAGTGGATTCTTACTCATAAGGGAATGATAGCAATCGACCAGGACCCCCTCTGCATGCAGGGAAGAAGAGTAAGACACAACAAAAAAACAGGCGAGGATATCTGGGTTAAACCCCTTTCCGATATGCGTTGGGCTGTCGCCTTGTGCAACCGCTCCAAAAAGAAAAAAGCCCTCACCTTCAAAATTGAGGACCTTTCTTTGTCAAAAGGCGTAAAAGGAAAACTCTGGAACGTCTGGAACGACTGCGACGCGGGTAAATTCGACACCGAATTTTCCTGCGAAGTCGAAAGCCACGGTACCGAAGTCTTTATCTTCACCCCGGAATTTTAATTATGAAAAACGAAAAATGGCTCGACTGGGCAATCGAACTGCAAAGCCTTGCTCAGGCGGGACTTACTTATTGCAAAGACCCTTTCGACAGGGAACGCTATGAGCGTATCCGCGAAATAACAGCGGAAATGCTTTCGGATAAAACCGATGTTCCTGTCGAAAAAGTAAAAGAACTTTTCTGTAACGAAACGGGATATCAGACGCCGAAAATAGACACGCGAGCCGCGATTTTCCGTGACGGAAAGATTCTTCTTGTCCGCGAAAATAACGGCAAATGGTCTCTTCCCGGCGGATGGTGCGATGTGAACGTTTCTGTCGGAGAAAACGCCGTCAAGGAAGTTTCTGAAGAAGCGGGGCTTGATGTTACCGCCGACAGGATAATCGCGGTTCTCGACAGGGCAAAGCATAACCTGCCCGTTTATCCTTACGGAGTCTGTAAGATTTTCGTGCGGTGCAGCGTTATCGGCGGCAGTTTTAAGGAAAACACCGAAACCACTGGCTTTGATTGGTTCGACGAAGAAAATCTTCCCGAACTTGCCGAAGAGAAAAACAATGCCGAACAGATAAAAAT
>CAKSPP010000090.1 GCA_934481505.1 uncultured Eubacteriales bacterium | reverse complement strand
CAGAAACGACCAGCACTAAAGAAAAAGCCCTGGTAATAAAAGTAAAAAAACATATTGGCGTTTACTGACTGTTTTTCCATCTTAATTCTCCTTGTTTTTATTCATTTTACAACAAAAAAAGCTGATTGTCAATATTTTTCTGTGTCCTTTTTATGAACTATTCGAAATAAAGCTTCAATCCCTCTCTGTTGGGCTTTACGGTTGTTTCAACGGCATTATCCGCAACCGTTACCGCACTTGAAAGAGCAGCCGTCGGCGAACGAGAAACCGACGCTTCGGCAATATTTGTCATTATGGTGTGGAAGCCCTCCTGCCAGTAATTATATCTGCCTTTTGCCGATTCCGAAAAGACTGTATCTACATCTTCGTCAGCCCAGAATACCTCGTTTTTATAATATTTTTTCAAATCGTCTTCGTTTGAAAGATATGAAAGCGGTGCAAAAAATTCGTTTATGACGGCGGCTGTCACTTCAACATCGGAGGTGATTTTCGGAACGGCAATCGCATGTTTATATGAATGGATATATCCTGCGGCGGTGTTGTCCTTGGCGTAAGACCCTTTAGGAAACGCGAAAACAGAGAATTTTCCTATTTCGGTATTGTCTGCAATATCGTCGGTAATCGCTGCGGTATCGGCGGTCGCGACTGCGGCTTTCCCGGAAAGGAACATATCGCGGAAATCGTCATGCAGATATATAGAATCACTGTTTTTGTTTAAGAAATCGGTGCCCCAGGTAAGAGCCTCCAAGGTGCCTGCGTCGCGAAGTCCTGTTTTCCCCGTTTCTTCGTTATAAACCGCACCTCCGCCCGAATATATGCAGGTGGTTAAAAATGATTCAAGCCCCGTGTCGAGTCCGTAAATTCCCGAATCGGGCTGATAACTGTTTTTTACAAGGAATTCAAGATCATCGCGGGAAAGTCCGTTTTCTCTGTAAATATCGGTAGAAACGCCCGTCGCCTTTGTTACGAGGGTATCGTTTGTAACGATAAAATAGAAGAACGATTTAAGATTGTCGGGAAACGATTTCGGAATAATGCCGTAGATTGTTCCGTCAACAGCCGTTGTTTCAAGGTCGTTTTCGTCTCCCCAGCGGAAAGTGTCGGGGAAACCGATTTCGTCGGAAATTTCGGCAATATCGGTAAGATATCCCGCCTTTCCCCAACGCCTTACATAATAGGACAGGGAAACGGTGATGTCAGCGTCTCCCGTGGCGTTTGATGCGGTTTTTGAGCTGATATACGATTCAATGCCCGTCTCAACATTTACAATATTGATTTTGCAGTTCAAGTCGTTTTCGATTTTTTCTTTTCTCTGCCGCATTTCTTCGGCTTCCTTGCTGTCGGAAGAAAACCATAGAAAACCGTTGCAGTTGTTTTCGTCGCAGACAATATTTATCTCCGAGCCGAGAAGGTCGGTTTTGTCTTCGGGTTTTGTCTCTGTTTTTCCGCAGCCCGAAAGCAGCAGAATAGTAAGCAAGAGAACGAATATTGTTTTTTTCATAATATTCCTCAATATGAAGTCAGAATTTTTTCCGCAATTTTAATTCCGTCGATTGCCGACGACATTATTCCGCCCGCATATCCCGCACCCTCGCCGCAGGGGTAAATATTTTCATGGGAAAGAGATTTGAGCGTTTCTTTATCCCGTTTTAAGCGTAGGGGAGACGAAGTTCTTGTTTCGGGGGCTGTGAATATCGGTCTTTCAAAAGGGGTAGAGCCGAATATCTTTTTATGGAAGATATCGGAGCCTTTTTCAAGGGATGAAATAAAATACGGCGGAAAGATTTTTGTGAAATCCGCAAATTCGTAAGTCGGAAGAATAGTCGGAACGACAGTCGTGTCCGAACTCTTTTTTGAAAGTTTTGCGGAGACGGGGAAAGCTCCTCCGGCAGCCGAAAACGCTTTTTCTTCAATGGCTTTCTGGAATTCGAGAGCCGAGGCGACTGTTTGCGGCGTGAATGAAACGAGAAGAGCCGCGTTTGCGTTTTTGCCGTCTCTTGAAAAATCGCTCATTCCGTTGGTCGTAAGTCTGTCGGGTATCGACGAAGAGTTTACGACCTTTCCGCCCGGACACATACAGAAAGAATAAACGCAGGTTTCTTTGTCAAGGTGAGTATAAAACGAATATGACGCCTGCGGCAGAAGCGGATTTCCGGCAGCATTGCCGTATATCGCTCTGTTGATATCTGTCTGAAAATGCTCCTGTCTTACACCGAAAGACATTGGTTTTGTCTCAAAGGCAACATTTCTATTCATAAGCATTGAGAATGTGTCAAAGGAGCCGTTGCCGAGAGCAAGAACGAGGACATCGCAAGGGACTGTCCCTTTTGAGGTTTTAATTGCGGTGACTTTTCCGTTTGCGTCGGTTTCAATATCGGTAAAGCAAGCGTTATAAATAAACTTTACGCCCTTTTTAATAAGGTCGTTTCTCATATTTATAACGGTTTTTCGCAGAAAGTCGGTTCCGATATGGGGAAGAGCTTCTTTTTCGATATTTTCGGGAGCACCGTAAGAAACGAAATCCGAAAGGATTTTTCTGCTTCTCGGATCATTTTTGCGGCAGGTGAGTTTTCCGTCCGAAAAAGTGCCCGCTCCGCCTTCTCCGAACTGAACGTTGCTTTCCGGTTTCAGAATCCCTTTGCTCCACAGGTTTTCTACATCTTTTATTCTTTCTTCGACCGGGGAACCTCTGTCGATAATTATGGGCATTACCCCGAAATCGGAAAGAGTTTTTGCACAGAAAAGCCCTGACGGTCCCATTCCGACAATTACGACTTTAAGGTTTTTATTTTTTATTTCAGCTTCGAACTTGTATTCCGGAATATCCGCAAAATCGGGGTGTTCTCTGTCTGTTTCTATTGCAAGCGTATATACTTTTGAGATTTTTCCGTGTCGGCAATCGACCGATTCTTTATATACGGATATTTCTTCGGTAGCTGAAAGACCGTACTTTTTTATTACTTCCGAAAATATTTCGTTTTCCGATATTTCTATCGGTTTTCTTATGTTATGTAAAAGTTTCATATTTTCTCAAAAAGGAGGCGGAAAACCGCCTCCTTAAATTTACGATAAGTCTACGTCGACATATATCCTTTGGGTGATTCCGTAAGGCGACGAGGTGTCGATTGATATATTTACAAGATACTGACCTTTGTCGTTTTGCTGCGAGAAGTCTATTGTTCCGCTTATTGAAGCTGACGATATCGTTGTGAGATACGACGGCAGCGATCTTACGGGAACTTGCAAAGACGAAGTTTTAATTGTTGCCGTTTTACCGTCGGGCAGGTTTACAAACGCAAATTTGGATATACGCGATTTCGAAAGGGTATATATCTGCGTTCTTACGCTGTTGTCGAATGTTACGGTGACATTTGCCGTGAGATCCTGTCCCGGTAAATATGAGAATGTCTCATTTTCGGGCAATGTGAAGACATATGCCTGGCTTTTCCCCGTTATAGAATCAAGCGAAATCACATTGTCGAGTTTGACTTCTGTCATTGCGTCAAGAACGGATTTTTCTCCGTATACAGTTACATTCTGCGGCGAAATTTCGACTTTCGTATAGCTCGATTCGTCTCCGCCGATATCGTTTTTAAGGTCGATTGAAAGCGGCAAAGTCTTGGTGTAATAGATATCGTAAGAATAGCTTACCGTTTCGGAAGAAAGCGTGAGTTTGCTTTTATCCGCCAATGTTCCGTCGGTATTTTCGATTATAACTTCCGACGTTGCTTTCTGTCCCTCGGTTTTGTTCTCGATATTTACGGGGATATATACCCGTGAAATATTCGTCACGACATTTTCGGGACCTTTAATGTCTACCGTTTTCGGATAAACCTGGCTGTCGGTCAGGACATATCCGTCGGCGACTTCTCCCGTAATATCAAGAGCAATATCAAAGCTTCGGGTCACTATTTTGTCGAATTCGAGAAAGACGGAAGCAGGTTCGACCGAAACTATTTCAAGGTTATTGTCGTCGCTTCTGACCTGAATATCTATCGAATAGGTTCCCGCTTCGGTTACCGACGAAAGGTTTGCTGTTGCTGTAATTTCCGAATTATCGAAAGTAAAGATATTCGTTCTCGGTCCCTTGACTTTTACGGTGGTGTATATCGGTTCGTCCTGATTTAAGAGCGAAAGCCCGTAATGTTCGGGAATGGAGCCTGTCATATCTATCTGCACCGGAACTTTGACTACCGTTTCGTTCTGCGGGTTTACCACGTTGATTATCGAAAACCAAACGATAATTCCGAGGAGAATCGAAACTATCCGTAAAAACAGATTGCTGTGAATTATTTTGTTGTAAAGTCGGACGACTCGTCCGATAAATCGCTTCATTTTCATATCATATCCCCATTACTGATTTTTCTTTGATTTTTTATTCTTTTTCAAAAGGGGATTGCGGTCTTTGAAAATCGTTTTAAGTATATCTTTTTTCTCTTCCGTTTCCGAAACGAGATAAGATTTTAAGAGAGCCGACAATGCGTCGGGAGTGATTCTTCTTTTGATTTTTCCGTCAACCGTTACCGAAATAATTCCGGTTTCTTCCGAAACGACAACGACTATCGCGTCGGAAATTTCCGAAACTCCGAGAGCTGCATGGTGTCTTGTTCCGAGATTGTCCTCCATATTTGCCTGAGAAAGAGGGAGAAAACAGCCTGCCGCAAGAATTCTGCCGTCTCTGAAAATCATTGCCCCGTCGTGAAGAGGAGTGTTCGGATAGAAAATGTTAAGTATCAGGGAGGCCGACGGATCGGCGTCGATAATCGTTCCCGTTTTAATGATATCTCCGAGCTTCGTATCTCTTTCGATTACCATTAAGGCTCCCGTTTTTGTTATCGCCATATTTGTGGTTGCCGAAGCTATTGCATGTATCATCGAAAGATTTTTGTTATCGCCGTCTTTTGTTATGACAAGGTCTCCGAGATTTGAAAACGCCTTAAAGCCGCGTCTTCCGAATTTTTCGAGCATCGACCTGATTTCCGGCTGGAAAAGAATTATTATCGCGATAATTCCGCTGCTTAAAATCAGGTTCAGTATGCTGTGAACGGCGTACAGTTTGAACCACGACGTGAGAAACCAGAGAAAAAAGATAAGGACTATCCCTTTCAAGAACTGTGCGGCTCTTGTTTCTCTTACGAATTTCAGGATAACGTAAATGAATATCGAAAGCAGAAGAATATCTACTATATCGGAAAATTGAATATTGGTAATTATCGAAATTAAATAATCCCAAAAGTTCATGGCGTCACCTTCCGTTTCTCCGGTATTCTTTCAATATCATTTTAACATATCCGGAGGTATAAAATCAATAGTATAGGCTAATTGTTATAAAAATTTTATGAATTTCCGAGCATTTTTTCGAAGTCGGCTTCCGAAATTACGGGAACGCCGAGCTGTCTTGCTTTTTCTTCTTTACTGCCGCTCTTTTCTCCCGCGACGACATAAGAAGTCTTTTTCGAAACGGAACCCGAAACTTTACCTTTCTTGGCTTCGATAAGAGCCGTTGCTTCGTCTCTCGTATATTTTTCGAGAGTTCCGGTAAGGACGAATGTCAGCCCTTCGAATTCGGAATCGACCGTTTCTTCCTTATATTCGGTGTTTACTCCCGCTTGTTTTAACTTTTCTATAAGCTCGGAATTTTTCTTTTCGGAAAAATATTCGGTGATATATTCCGCGGTAACGGGACCTATATCTTCGGTTTCTATAAGTTCTTCCGCTGTTGCCGCCGAAAGTCTTTCAATATTGCCGAATTTCGCAGCAAGGATTTTTGCGGCTTTTTCTCCGACTTCTCTTATTCCGAGTGCGTTTATAAGTCTGTCAAGGTTGTTTCTTTTCGATTTTTCAATCGCTTCAAGAAGATTTGAAATCGATTTTTCGCCGTATCTGTCGAGATTTGAAAGCTTTTCCGCCGTCAGAACATAGAGGTCGGACGCATCGGTGATTATTCCGAGTTCCGCAAGTCTCGCAATCTGCATTTCTCCGAGTCCGTCGATATCCATTGCACTTTTCGAGACAAAATGGATAATATTGCGGACGGTCTGTGCCGGACAGCTGCTGTTTATG
>CAKSPP010000089.1 GCA_934481505.1 uncultured Eubacteriales bacterium | reverse complement strand
GTTCTATCTCGGTCGGGTGGTTATGCGTTTCGTTCTTGAATAAAAGCAGCCAATCTTCGTCTTTTCCGTCGACGGTGACTTTCATTTTGACGGTGCAGGCGTTTATCTCTTCCGATTCGTCGAGTTTATCGAGTTTGCCCTCTTTTTTGAGATATTTTACCGCAAGGGTTGCGATATCCATAAGGCAGACGGGCTTTGTTCTGCCGAGTTCTTTTCTCGTGTTTATATAATCGGCATAAGCGTTTTCGAGAAGTTCGTCTTCGAATTTTACGCTGTCGATAATCGTGCCGAAAGTCGTATGACGGCAATGATCCGACCAGTAGGTATCAATCATTCTTATCTCGGTTATTGTTGGGTCTCTTTTTTCCGAAACGAAATAGTCACGGCAGAAGAGAATATCGTCGATATCCATTGCAAGACCGTATTCTTTTATGAAGTTTTCGAGTTCTTCGCGGGAAAGAGAGGTAAAGCCGTCAAGCGTTTTGACTTCTGTCGGGATATTGTATTCCGCCGCAAGCGTTTCGGGCTTTTCGAGGCTCGCTTCCCTTGTTTCGACGGGGTTTATAACATATTTTTTTATCTCGGCAACGTCCTTTTCGGAAAGATCGCCGTAAAGAACGTAAATTTTCGCGGTTTTTACGGTCGGACGGTCGCCCTGCGATATCATCTGAATACACTGAGCCGCACTGTCCGCTCTCTGGTCGAACTGACCCGGAAGAAATTCAACCGCAAAGACTTTTCCGTTTTCGAAATTCATGTCGGACGAAACGTCGTCAAGCTGAGGTTCGGAAAAAACGGTCTTTTTTGCGTATTCGAAAAGGTCTTTTGAAATATTTTCGGCGTCGTATCTGTTTATAACTCTGACGTCTTCAAGCGTTTTTATACCGAGAAGATTTTTTGCGTCGGAAAGGAGAGCCGAAGCTTCCGCACGAAGTCCGTTTTTCTTTTCGACAAATACTCTGTAAACCATTATTTCTTCAATGCCTCCATTGCTTTTTTGCCGATATCGCGGCGGAAATATGAGTTTTCAAAAGAAATTTTTTCGGCAACGCCGTAAGCCTTTTGAATTGCTTTTTCAAGGGTTTCGGCGGTTGAAACAGCCCCCAGAACTCTGCCGCCGTCGGTAAGAAGTTTGCCTCCCGAAAGTTTTGCTCCCGCGACATAAACATTATCTTTTATTTCTTCGGGGATAGTAATTTTATAGCCTTTTTCATAGGAAACGGGGTAGCCTTTCGACGCCATAACGACGCAGCAGGCACTCTGATTTTTGAATTTCACTTCCGTTTCGGAAAGTTTTCCGTCGGTTACGGCTTTCATTACCGTTAAAAGATCGCTTTCTAAAAGCGGCAGTACGACCTGGGTTTCGGGGTCGCCGAAACGGCAGTTATATTCTATAACTTTGGGACCTTTTTCGGTAAGCATAAGTCCGAAATAAAGGCAGCCCTTAAAGGTTCTGTTTTCGCTGTTCATGGCGTTAATTGTCGGCAGAAAGATTTTTTCCATACATTCGGCGGCAACGCTGTCGGTATAGTAAGGGTTCGGGGCAATCGTTCCCATGCCGCCTGTATTTAAGCCGGTGTCTCCGTCCCCTGCTCTTTTGTGGTCCATTGACGAAACCATAGGAACGACGGTTTTTCCGTCGGTAAAGGAAAGAACAGAGACTTCGGGGCCCGTTAAAAATTCTTCGATAACGATGCTGTCGCCGCTTTTTCCGAATTTTTTATCTTCCATTATCGAAATAACCGCGTCTTCCGCCTCTTTGCGGGTCTGGGCGATAATTACGCCCTTTCCGAGAGCCAGCCCGTCCGCCTTTATAACGGTCGGGACAGGTGCGGTCTTGATATATTCGAGAGCTTCCTTTGCGGAGGTGAAAACCTCGTATTCCGCGGTCGGAATATTGTATTTTTTCATAAGGTTTTTCGAAAAAACCTTGCTTCCCTCGATTATTGCGGCGTTTTTACGCGGGCCGAAACAGGAAATTCCCTTTTCTTCAAGCAAATCGACGCAGCCGAGGACGAGAGGATCGTCGGGGGTGACTATCGCGTAGTCGATTTTGTTTTCGACCGCAAATTCGGCAATTTTTTCGATATCGGTAGCCTTTATATCAACGCAGACAGCGTCGGAGGCTATTCCGCCGTTCCCGGGGAGAGCGAAAATTTCCGAAACCTCTTTGTTTTCTTTTATCTTTTTTATAACGGCGTGTTCTCTTCCGCCGCCGCCGACAACTAAAATTTTCATATTTTACCTCTTAATGATGGAAAAGTCTCATTCCCGTGAACGCCATTGCGATTCCGAGTTTGTCGCAGCATTTTATAACGATATCGTCTCTTATCGAGCCGCCCGGTTCGGCGATATATCTAACGCCGCTCATTCTCGCACGCTCGATGTTGTCGTCGAACGGGAAGAACGCGTCGGAACCGAGAGAAACACCGTCGATAGTTTTGAGATAAGCCTTGATTTCTTCGGTAGTAAACGGTTCGGGACGGGTCGTGAAATATTTCTGCCAGTTGCCGTCCGCACAAACATCGTCTTCGTTTTTATTGATGTAGCCGTCGATTACATTATCTCTTTCGGGACGGGAAAGCTCGGGCTTAAAAGGAAGAGAAAGAACTTTGTCGCTCTGACGCAAAAACCAGGTGTCGGCTTTTGTGCCTGCAAGGCGGGTGCAGTGAATTCTTGACTGCTGACCCGCTCCGACGCCTATCGCCTGACCGTCGTAAGCGTAACAGACGGAATTCGACTGGGTGTATTTGAGGGTGATAAGAGAAACGATAAGGTCTCTTATCGCGTTTTCGGGGATATCTTTGTTTTCGGTAACGATATTTTTAAGAAGGTCTTTATCGATTTTGAAATCGTTTCTGCCCTGCTCGAAAGTAATGCCGAAAACCTGTTTATGTTCGATTTTTTCGGGAACATAGTCGGGGTCGATTTCGACGATATTGTAGTTCCCTTTTCTTTTCTGTTTGAGAATTTCCAGAGCTTCGGCGGTATATCCCGGAGCGATAACGCCGTCCGACACTTCTCTTGAAATAAGGCGTGCGGTCGTTTCGTCACAGACATCTGAAAGGGAGATCCAGTCGCCGTAGGAACACATTCTGTCCGTGCCCCTCGCTCTCGCGTAGGCACAAGCCAAAGGAGACATGTCAAGCCCCTCTATATCGTCGACAAAGCAGGCTTTTTTGAGTTTTTCGGGAAGAGGAATTCCGACGGCTGCCGATGTCGGGCTTACATGCTTAAAGGAGGTCGCCGCACAAAGCCCCGTCGCTTCTTTTAATTCTTTGACGAGCTGCCAGCCGTTGAAAGCGTCGAGGAAATTGATATATCCGGGCTTTCCGCTCAAAATTTTAATCGGAAGCTCTTTTCCGTTTTCCATAAAAATACGTGCCGGTTTCTGATTGGGGTTACATCCGTACTTTAACTCAAATTCTTTCATTTTTATCTCCTTTATATGTGAAGTTCCGAAACGGTATCGGCTGAATAATATCTGTCGATAACGGGGTTTGCAATGTCTTTTATAAACTCTTCGACCTGCGAAACGCTTCTTCCGATATATTTTTTCGGGTCGAGCTGGGACAGAATTTCTTCTTTTGTGAGAGGAATATTTTCGTCGTTTGCCATTCTTTCGATAAGGTCGTTTTGTCCGCCTTCGAGTTTGACTTTTGCGGCAGCAGCATGGGAATGAACTCGGATAATTTCGTGAAGCGACTGTCTGTCTCCGCCTCTTTTTACCGATTCCATCATAACGTTTTCTGTCGCCATAAACGGAAGTTTTTCCATAACGCGGCGTTCGACGACTTTATCGTAAACGACAAGCCCGGAGGTTACGTTCATATAGATATTCAGAATTGCGTCGACCGCAAGAAACGCTTCGGAAACCGCAAGGCGTTTGTTTGCACTGTCGTCAAGCGTTCGCTCGAACCACTGTGTCGCCGAAGTCATCGCGGGGTTTATATAGTCGGCGATAACAAAACGGGAAAGAGCACAGATTCTCTCGGAACGCATCGGGTTGCGTTTATAAGGCATTGCCGACGAGCCTATCTGCGTTTTTTCGAAAGGTTCTTCCATTTCTTCAAAGGACTGCAAAATTCTCATATCGGTCGCGAATTTGCAGGCACTCTGGGCAAAACCCGAAAGAACCGAAAGGAAATATGCGTCGGTTTTTCTCGAATAGGTTTGTCCAGAAACGGGAACGCATTTTTCAAAGCCCATATCTTCGGCAATCATTTCTTCAAGTTTCTTTATCTTTTCTTCGTCGCCGTCGAAAAGCTCCATAAAGCTTGCCTGGGTGCCGGTCGTTCCTTTTGAGCCGAGAAGTTTAAGGTTTTTAAGCTGAAATTCAAGATTTTCAACGTCGATTACAAGTTCGTTTGCCCAAAGAGTTGCTCTTTTGCCGACGGTTGTGAGCTGTGCCGGTTGGAGATGAGTATAGGCAAGGCAGGGCATATCTTTATATTTTTCCGCAAAATCCGCAAGATTTTTAAGAACGGCGGCAGCCTTTTTCAAGATTATTTCCGACGCTTTTTTTAAGATTACGACATCGGTATTGTCGCCGACATAACAGCTTGTCGCACCGAGGTGAATTATGGGCTCGGCTTTGGGACACTGTTTTCCGTAAGCGTAGACATGGCTCATTACGTCGTGGCGGACTTCCTTTTCCCTTGCCTCCGCGATGTCGTAATTGATATCGTCCTTATATTTTTCCATTTCGGCTATCTGCTCGTCGGTGATATTGAGCCCGAGAGCTTTTTCCGCTTTCGCAAGGGAAATCCAAAGTCTTCTCCATGTGCGGAATTTGAAATTTTCCGAAAAAACATACTGCATCTCGTCGGAGGCGTAGCGTGTGGAAAGAGGTGAAATATATCTGTCTTTATTTGACTGCATTTTTTTCTCCTTAACGGTTTTTATTTATAAGTCTCGTTTCTTCTTTTCCGCTTTTTATATCGGTATAGGAAACGTAAAGGGAAATTTTGTTTTCGCTGTCAAGGCTTTCCCAGAGTTTTTCGGTAAATTCGTCGATACTGTCGGGAATTGCCGTTCTTTCGGGTTCTCCCTCAAAAGTCGGAAGAGGGTTTCCGTCGCAGACATATGTATGAATAAAATGACCGACGCCGGGAAGAGCGGGATAGGAAAAAGTATAGCGGCTGCAAGCCGACCCCTTTTCGTCGGCACTTTTCAAAATGCTCATTTCATAAGAAAAATCGTCGTTTTCGAAAGTGAGAAGTCCGCTTATTCTCGGAGTAAAGTTCGGAGCGTCGGGCTCGAATTCGCGGCGGGAGAGGGCTTTAGAAAAGCTTTCGCCCGAAACCAGACCGTCGTAAACGGTATCGGTCTGGTCGCCGTTTGTAACGATTATCTTATTCTGATATTTTCTTACCGCGGCATAAATTATAAGGCTCGGATCTTCGACTTTCGTTTCGTCAAAAGGCTTTGTGAAGACAGCTCCGTCCTTTTCTTCGAAAATTCGGTTGCGGCTGTTATTGCTTCTGCCCATTATGAAATAGGCAAAACACGCTTTTTTCGCGTCGGAGCTTTTCCCGATAACGATTCCCCTGCCGACATAAGAATTTCCTTTTACAAGCTCCGAAATATCGTTTGTTTTATATCCGTTCATATCTCTTCTCCTTTTACTATTGCCGCACAGACTTTTTCCGCCGATTCGGGAAGAATTTTCCATTCGGCAAGCCGCATAACGCGTTTTTGAAGTGTTTCGGGGGTGTCACCGTCTTTTACGGCTACGGCTTTCTGCATTATTATCTTGCCGCCGTCGGGAATTTCGTTTACGAAATGAACCGTCGCTCCCGTTACTTTTACGCCTTTTTTAAGGGCTGCTTCATGAACGCGAAGTCCGAAATAACCCTCACCGCAAAAAGACGGAATAAGAGACGGATGAACGTTTATCATACGGTTTTCGAAATGACGGACGAAATCGGCACTCAGAATTTTCATAAAGCCAGCAAGCACCACAAGATCGATACCGTCAAGGGTTTTAAGAAGTGCTTTTTCGAAAGACGCGTTGTCTTTATATTCGGTTTTTGAGACAACCGCGGTTTTTATTCCGGCTTTTTCGGCTCTCGTTAAAGCGAACGCCGTCGGTTTATCCGAAACGACAAGCACGATTTCTCCGC
>CAKSPP010000088.1 GCA_934481505.1 uncultured Eubacteriales bacterium | reverse complement strand
GAATAAAGGTTTCCGATAACGGTATCGGAATGTCGTCCGAAGACGCGGTAGCTGCGTTTCTTAAACACGCGACAAGCAAAATAGCGACAAAAGACGATCTTTATTCTATAAGCACTCTCGGGTTCAGGGGCGAGGCGTTGTGTGCGATTTCCGCAGTTTCGGAAGTTACCCTTATAACGAAACGCAGAGACGATATTTTTGCAACGGAAGTCCGTCTTGAAGCCGGAAAAGTTGTCTCAAACGAAGAAACTTCTTATGAGGACGGAACTTCGATTTCCGTTTCAAACCTCTTTTTTAACACTCCCGCACGCTATAAATTTCTTCGTGCGGAGCCTGCCGAAGCGGGTGCGGTAACTTCTCTTATGGAGTGCCTTGCACTTTCTCACCCGAATATTGCATTCAGATACTTGATAAACGGTGCCGAAAAATTCTATACAACAGGCAGCGGAGATCTTGCCGAAACGATATACCTTGTCTGCGGCAGGGAATACAGCAACTCAATGCTTGAAGTAAACTGCTCCGTTCCTTATAAATCGGGAGATATTTCGGTTAAAGGCTATTGCTCAAAACCGTTTTTCAGCAAGGCAAACAGAAACAAACAGTATTTCTTTATAAACGGAAGATACATCCGTTCCCGTGTTTTGCAGAATGCTCTTGAAAACGCATATAAAAGTTATATTATGGTAGGGCGTTTTCCCGTCTGTTTCCTTTTTATCACGCTTGATCCGCGTGATATCGATATAAACGTCCATCCCGGGAAACTCGAAGTCAAGTTCTCCGACGATAAAGCCGTTTACGGTCTTGTTTCGGAGGGTGTTGCCGAGGCTGTGAACGGTGACAGAGTTTCGGAACAGCTCGGATTTACCGAAAAGAAAATTCCCGAATCAAAACCGCAGCCGACAATTATTCATTCACCGACTCCGACGCCGGTAACAGCACCCGTTCCCGAAAGAAAACAGGCGATAGAAAAAATAATAGGCGAAAATCTAACAAAGAAAACCGAACCGATAGTCTATGAAGACTGGGTTATGACTCCGCCTCCGTCGCAGGCTCCCGTTTTACGCGATTCTGCTCCCGAGGGAAAAGTCTCTTTCGGAAAATATGAAATCGAAACTCCCGAACCCGTTATTCTGCCAGCCGTCGAGGAAAAACCTGTTGTTATTGCGGCAAATATCAATGTCTCGGCGGAAGATTTCGATACGGAAGTTCACGAAGAAAAAACGATACAGAAACCCGAGCAGACTGTTTTAAGCGAAGAAGTTTCGGATTTCAGAATTATCGGCGAATGTTTCAAGTCGTTTATCATAATCGAGAAAGGAGACTGCGTCGTTTTTATCGACAAACACGCCCTTCACGAAAGAATGAACTTTGAAAAACTCAAAGAAAATAAGAATATTTCTTCTCAAAAATTGCTTACACCTATCGTATTCTCGACTTCCGCGGAAAACTGTGCGTATATCTGCGAAAATTCCGAAAGACTTGCCGAATACGGCTTTGAAACGGAAGATTTCGGCAATAATACCATACTTATCCGTGCAGTTCCCGATATGCTGAATCCGAACGACGCCGAGGGGCTTCTCGAAAATTTCGCAAATGTAAGAACCGATTCGAAAAAACTTGCCGATGCCGAGCTTTTCGATGTTTTCCTTTACGATGTCGCCTGCAAAATGTCGATAAAAGCGGGGAAATCGCTCACCGATGTTGAAATGGAAGCGTTGATATCCGAGTATTTCAAACACAAAGATACATTAAAATGCTGTCCTCACGGCAGACCGATTGAATTTTCCGTTTCAAAAAGAGAAATGGAAAAGCAGTTCAAAAGAATAGTATGAAAAATAAGGTTGTTGCTGTCGTCGGACCGACGGCTTCGGGGAAAAGTGCCCTTGCAATCGATATCGCGAAAAAATACGGCGGCGAAGTCGTCTCCGCCGATTCCATGCAGATATACCGCGGAATGGATATAGGAACGGCGAAAATAACAGACACAGAGGGGATTCCTCATCATCTTATAGATATTGTCGACCCGTCGGAAACCTATACTCTTTCCGATTATCTTTCCGATGCAGATAAGACAGTAAAAGATATTCTTTCACGCGGAAAACTTCCGATAATGGCGGGCGGCACAGGGCTTTATATTTCTTCATTTATCGATAATATTCAGCTCACGGAAGCCGAAACCGATGAAGAATACCGCGAATATCTGAAAAATTACGCAAGAGAAAACGGAGCCGAAAAGCTTCATTCTCTGCTGGCGGATATCGACTCCGAAAGCTATAAAACGCTGCATGTAAACGACGAAAAACGAATAATCAGGGCTTTGGAGTTTTTCCATACGACGGGCAAAACGATAACCGAGCATAACGCCGAATCTCGTTCGGTTCCGTCGCCATACGGTTTCTTTATTATAGGCATAACTTTCAGAGACAGACAGAAGCTTTACGACAGGATAGACCGCAGAGTAGATATGATGATTGAAGACGGTTTTGTCGAAGAAGTAAAGAGGCTTGATTTTGAAAGTCTTTCAAAAACAGCAAGGCAGGCGATAGGCTATCGGCAGATTTTTGCTTATCTTGACGGCATAATGTCTCTTGACGACGCTGCCGAAGATATAAAAAGAGAATCGAGACGGTATGCAAAGCGTCAGCTTACCTGGTTTCGAAGAGACAGCCGCATAAATTGGCTTTATGCCGACGATAATGAACTAAATTGTGAACTTTTTGAAACATCTATGGAAAACTTCCTTGATGATTGATATAATTGAAATTAACAGACAGGGAAGTGAAAACAGTGAAAAACAGTATGCGTACCATATTTATAGTTTTTATGGTCGCAATCTTTTCTTACTTCTTTTTCAGCTTCTTTGTCGGAGTTAACGGCTCTGATTTCGAGACGGAAACGGTGCTTTATTCAAAATACAGCGATTACATAAGAATAAACGGAATAGCTCTTAAAAACGAAACTGTGATTTCCTCCGACGACACGAATATGAACGATTTGATTTACGCCGTCGAAAACGGAGACCGCGTTCCCGTTGATTCCGTTGTTGCAACTTATAACACCAACGGCGTGGGAAACGCCGGGCTTGCGGATATCGTAAATATCAATGTCAAGTTAAAACAGCTTGAAGCAAGCACCGACAAGGCTATTTTATTTGATTCCGACGGACTTGATTCACAGATAAAAACATCAATCGTTTCCATTCTTTCCGATATAGACAACCGTTCTTTTTCATCTCTTACCAAAGATTTTGATTCTTTGCAGATTCTTTTCGATAAAAAAGATATAGCGGTAAACGGCGCAGATTATTACGTCGGGATGATCATTACCTACGCCGAGAAAAAGGAAAATCTTCTTTCACAGAAAAATGCCGATGAAAAGTCAGTAAAATCGAAAACAAGCGGATATTTCTGCGTTTCCTGCGACGGATACGAAAATATTTCGCCCGACGGATATCTTGATATAACGGTAGACGCCTATGATTCTCTTATGGCGATGTCTCCCGAAAAAATAAGCGGAAACGCCGTCGGAAAAGTTCAGAATATTTCGACTTGGTATTTTTTCACTTCTATTGATACGTCGGACGCCGCGGAACTTACCGTCGGAGGTACGGCAAATATAGAGATAGATTTTCCGTCATCGGGTAAGGATATTATTTCTTTTTACATTCAGGATATTTCGAACTCTGTAAACGGAAAAACAGCCGTTGTTTTCAGATGTGACACGGCGACTTCCGAGACCGTTTCTTTGAGAAAAACCGACGCGAAACTTATGAAAAAATCCTACGACGGTTTCAAGATAAGCAGCAAGGCTTTGAGAATTGTCGACGGGCAGTACGGAGTTTACGTCCTTTCGGCTCAGCGTGTGGTTTTCAAGCCTGTTGATGTTTTATACAGTTCAAACGATTTTCTTATAGTAAAATCCCCCTCCTCGACTTCAAAACCTCTTGCATCGAAAGACGAGGTTATAGTCGGCGGAAAGGATCTTTATAACGGAAAAATAGTCAATAAATAGAGGCATTACGATGTTTGCGGAAAAGCTTGCACAGATAAAGAAGAATATTGCGGAAGCACAGGTCGAGTCTCCTTATAAAGGAGAAGTAACTATCGTCGGCGTGACGAAAAATCAGCCTGTTTCCGCGGCAAACGAGATAATCGAAAACGGAATTTCGATAATTGCGGAAAATCGAGTTCAGGCAATGAAAGAAAAAGCGGAACTTTTGCTTCCGAGCAAACGACATCTTATCGGACATTTGCAGACAAACAAAGCCCGTGCCGCTCTTTCGCTTTGCGACGTTATTCAGTCGGTCGATTCCGAAAGACTTCTTCTTGACCTTAACAGAATATCCGCGGAAAACGGAAAGGTTGCGGAAATATTTTTCCAGGTAAATATAGCTCGCGAAGAAATTAAATTCGGACTTTTCAAAGAAGAACTTGCGGGAATTATGAAAACCGCGTCTTCTCTTGAAAATATAAAAGTTTCGGGACTTATGGCGATTATGCCGATAGAAACAAAACTTGATTATTATAAGGATATGTACGACGTCTATACCGAAGCAAAACAAACTTCATACCCGAATATCGATCTGAAATATCTTTCGATGGGAATGAGCAACGACTATGAAGCCGCGGTTTCGTGCGGAGCGAATATGGTCAGACTCGGCAGATGTCTTTTTAACTAACGGGGAGGAAAGCAAATGAGTTTTTTCAAAAAAATTCTCGGAGACGACGAAGAACTTGAAAACAATCTTGACGAAGAGGAATACGATAATTCTTCCGATTATGCGGACGATGATTCCGTAAAGGAAAAGATTTCTTCCGTCAGAAAGGGAAACCCGAACTTCGTTTTGGTAAAACCCGACAAAAGAGAAGAACTCTTTTCCATTGCCGACGACCTTTTGAGAAAAAAGTGTGTGGTTCTCAATCTTGAACTTGTTAAAAGCGATACCCGCCGTTTTGTCGATTTTTTGAGCGGCGTTGCCTATGCTCTTGACGGTCAGGTCAAAAAAATTGCGATAAATACTTATCTTATAATCCCCGGCGGTCTTGAAATCAGCGGGAATATTTTCGACGACCTTGAAGAATACTAATCCGAACACCGAAAAACAAACGCAGTATTTTCTGTCTTCGCTTTCAGACCTTATAAGAAGATATGAAGATACGGGAAGACCTTTCTTCACTTCGTTTCTTGACGAAAACGAATTCTCGGCGGCAGCTCTTTTCTTAAAGAACAGATGTGTTTTTTCGGACTGGGGCGGAACCGACTTTGCCCGTCGTAAAATAATTGCGGTAGGCTCGTGCGAAAAATCGGATTTTCCGATAACCTGTCTTGAAATTTCTGTTTCGAAAACCGCAAGGGAATTTACCCACAGAGATGTTCTCGGAAGCCTGATGTCGCTCGGGGCGGACAGATCCGTTTTCGGAGATATTATCGTTGCCGACGGTAGGACGGCGTTTGTCTTCTGTCTTTCGCGAATGGTAAAATATGTTTGTGAAAATCTGACTTATATTGCGGGCGACGGCTGCACGGTAAAAGAGGTTGCTGCGGAAGATGTTCCTGCTTTCGAGCAGAAATACGAAGAAATTTTGATTTCTGTGGCGTCGGAGCGGCTTGATTGCTTTGTTACTGCTCTCGCGAAAGTTTCGAGAGAAAAAGCAAAGGAACTTATCGCCGACGAACGTGTTTTTATAAACGGAATCTGTCATAAAAACGCCGAAAAACTGATTTCAGACGGAGATACCATAACAGTCCGAGGAATAGGGAAATTCGTTGTCGATAAATGTTCGGGAACGGGAAGAAAAGGCAAATTACAATATAAAATACGAAAATTTATTTGATATATTAAGGAGAGGGAAAAATGTTGACACCTAAAGACATTGAAACCAAAAAGTTTTCAAGAGCTAAAGCCGGAGGATACCATCCGGAGGAAGTCGAGCGTTTTCTCGACGATGTGCTTGACAGCTTCAACGCCGTTATAGCCGAAAAAGATCACCTTGCAAATAAGGTTGAAATGCTCGGCGAAAAACTCAAAAAAGAAACCGACGCCAAAAGAGAACTTGAAAAAGCTCTTGCGGATCCTCAGCATATATATAACGAAACTCTTGCCGCAGCAAATGCAAAGGCGGATAAAATTGTTATTGAAGCACAGAACTATGC